>CAZFKW010000001.1:0-1727 GCA_964519795.1 uncultured Ramlibacter sp.
AAGTCTACATCCGCGACAGTGGCCTGCTGCACTATCTGCTGGGCATCGAGCAAGCCGACGCGCTCTGGCTGCACCCGAAAAGCGGCGCCAGCTGGGAAGGGTTTGCACTTGAACAGGTATTGCAGGTGGCACAGCCGGACGAAGCCTACTTCTGGGGAACCCATGCCGGTGCGGAACTCGATTTGCTGATGTTCAAGCATGGGCTTCGGGTCGGCGTGGAGTTCAAGCGCTCTGATGCGCCGAAATTGAGCGCTTCCATGCATATTGCCCTGCAGGATCTCAAGCTCGATGCCCTCTATGCGGTCTACCCCGGCGAGCGCCGCTACAGCCTGCGCACCGACGGCATGAGCGCATCCATACCCGTTGAAGCCATTCCCCTCGCGGACCTTGCCACAATGCATGCTGACTGGAGTTGAACACGATGACCATCCACCTGAACATTTACGCCGGGCGCCGCGCCCGCGCCGCCGCCCAGCTGGGCAAGAACGGCATTGCCATCATCCCCACGGCGCCAGAGCGGCAACGCAACCGCGACAGCGACTTCCAGTTCCGCCACGACAGTTACTTCTACTACCTCACCGGCTTCACCGAGCCCAATGCCTGCCTGGTGCTGACGGGCGACGGGAGGAGCACCTTGTTCTGCGCGCCCAAGGACCTGGAGCGCGAGATCTGGGACGGCTACCGCCTGGGCCCCGACGCCGCGCCTTCAACGCTCGGCGTCGATACCGCCCATTCAGTGGACGAGCTTGACCAGCACCTGCCCAGGCTCCTGGAGAACAAGGACACCGTCTGGTACCCCTTTGCCACCCACAAAGGCCTGGAGTCGCGCATCGACGGCTGGCTGGGCCAGGTGCGCGCCCGCATCCGCTACGGCGCCATGTGCCCCGAACAGCAGCGCGACCTGTGCACCATCCTCGACGAGATGCGCCTCATCAAGGACGCACATGAGCAGGACATCATGCGCCGCGCCGGCGAGATCAGCGCGCGGGCCCACATCCGCGCGATGCAGCTCTCGGCGCGCATGCTGCGCGAGGGCAAGGACGTGCGCGAATACCACCTGGACGCCGAACTGCTGCACGAGTTCCGCATGGGCGGCTCACAGTACCCGGCCTACGGCTCCATCGTGGCAGCAGGCGCCAATGCCTGCGTGCTGCATTACCGCGCCGACGCCGCGCCGGTGCGCGATGGCGAGCTGGTGCTGATCGACGCCGGCTGCGAGCTGGACGGTTATGCCAGCGACATCACCCGCACCTTCCCGGCCAACGGCAGGTTCACCGGCCCGCAGCGCGAGCTGTACGACCTGGTGCTCGCCAGCCAGGATGCTGCCGTTGCGGCCACGAAGGAAGGCGCGCGCTTCACCGACCCGCATGAGGCCACGGTCAGGGTGCTCTCGCAAGGCATGCTTGACGTCGGCCTGCTCGACAAAAACAAGGTCGGCCATGTGGACGACGTGATCGCCAGCCGCGCCTACTTCCAGTTTTACATGCACCGCACCGGCCACTGGCTGGGCATGGACGTGCATGACTGCGGCAACTACGTCGAACCCTCACAGGCCGGCGAAGTGAGCGAGCGGCGCGACCCGCTGTCCAACGAGATCATCAAGGACCGCCCGGCGCGCAAGCTCAAGGCCGGCATGGTGCTGACCATTGAGCCCGGCATCTATGTGCGGCCGGGCGAGGGCGTGCCCGAGAAATTCCACAACATCGGCATCCGCATCGAGGACGATG
>CAZFKW010000001.1:1737-11306 GCA_964519795.1 uncultured Ramlibacter sp.
CGTCACGGCCACCGGCTGCGAGCTCATCACGCGGGGCGTGCCGGTGAAGGGCGATGAGATTGAGGCGCTGATGCGAGCTTGAGGATCCCCGGCGGGTTCTCGCCGCCATACCGCAAGAGGCACAACTGCGGTCCCGCCATCAACCCGCAATCCGTGTTCCCGCCAGGTGCCCCAGCGTGAAGGCTTCCTCGAAGATCGAGTACCCCGCCCAGTCCGCATGCGCAAAGTGCAGGCGGCCCGCGCTCAGCGTTTGCGGCGCCAGGCGCGCCGCAAACGTGCCCGGCACGGGCATCGCCATGGCATGCCCATACCGCGTGATGTCGATGCGAGTGGCTTTCTGCGGCAGGTCGGGGTGCGGCGCGGCAAAGTCCGCCAGCACCGCGTCGCGCCAAGCGGTCCAGGACTGCTCCATCAGCTGGCGCCGCCCGGCGGGCACGTCGCCCAGGGCGCGATAGCAGGTGAGCACCGTGGGGCCGGGCACGGGGCGCAGGCTCTGGTGCATCGCGTCCACATAACCCAGGCCCTGCGAGCCATAGACGACGTTGTCCCAGCTCGGCGCCGCGCCCGGGCGGTCGTGCAGGGGCTCGCGCAAGTGGACGTTCGCGACCAGCCAGGGCGCATAGCGGATGCGCGCGGATGCCTGGCGCAGGAAGTCCGGTGCGGACTGCACCACGCGCGCCGCCACGAATACCGGCAGCGCGACGATCACCCGGTCGGCCTGCCAGCGCTCCGCCGCGCGCGCGACCGCGTTCCAGGCATCGACCTCCACGCCCTGCCGGCCTTCGGCGATGCGCGTGACGACACGGCCCGGCAGCAGCCTGTCGCCAAGCGGCTTCGCCAGTTGCCGCGTGAGCCATCCATTGCCCTCAGGCCAGGTCAGCAGGCCTTCATGCTCCTGTGGCCCTTCGCCCGGCGCGGAAAAGCCGTGGCGGCTGGCGAAGTAATGGATGCCGGCCCAGGCCGAGACGGTGGCCGACCCGGCGCCGTAGTCGTCGCGGCAGCAGTAGTCGAGATACCAGCGCAGGTGCGGGTCGGTGAGGTCGTTGAACGTCAGCCAGTCGCTGAAGCGGATGCCGTCGAGCGAGGCATGCAGTGCCGATGCCGGCGCACGACCCGAGGGAATGGCAAAGCGCCCGGCCTTTTGCGCCTCGGCCACCAGCGTGGCAAAGCGCCGGTATTGGGCCAGCGTGCCGGCCGGGGCGCCGTGCAGCGGCAGCAGGCCTTCCTGCCATTCGCCCTGGAAGAACAGCCGCTCCTGCGGGCTGTGGCACAGCGCGCGCTCGTCATAAGTCCACCGGCCTGCGACACGCCGGCGCACGCCGAGTTCCTCAAGCAGGTCCTGCACCTCGCGCGCATCGTCGCCGGGCACAGGCAGGTAGTGCGCGCCGAGCGGGCAGGCGATGCCCCCGACGCTGCCGCCCCGGCTGTTGCCTCCGGCGGCGTCTTCCAGTTCCAGCACGCGGAAGTCTTCAATGCCGCGCAGGCGCAACGCCCGCGCCGCAGCCAGGCCCGCCACACCACCGCCGGCGATGAGCACGCGGGCTCGCTGAGCGGGCGCCCCCACGGGCGCTGCGGCTGGCGGGCTGCGCAGCAGGTGACCCCGCTCATGGTCCACGCCAGCGAAGCCACCAGCGATCTCGTGGCGTGGCGCGCAGCCGGCCAGCGCCAGCACTCCGGCGCCAGCGCCCAGCAGATCGCGTCGCTTCACGGCCCCACCTTGCCCCATTCCTGCTCATAGGTATTCACCAATACCTGGTTGGACAGGCGGTTCACACCGGCGGGCACGCGCGCCATGTCCTGCGGGAACTCGAACAGCTGCGGCATCGATGGCAGGTTGAGAAACTTCAGGTCTGGGGGAAGTGAATCGGGCAAGCGCCACGGCCTGCGGCTGGCAATGACAAAACCCCACTCGCCAAAGCTCGGCACATGCGCATGGTAGGGCGCTGTGCGCAGCCCCACTGCCTCCATCGTGGCCACCACCGTCCAGAAGCTCTTGCGTGCCACCAGCGGCGAGGTGGTCTGCACCACTGCATAGCCGCTGGCCGCGAGGCGCCGGTCGAGCATGGCGTAGAACGAGTTGGTGTAGAGCTTGCCGATGGAGAAATTCGTCGGGTCGGGAAAGTCCACGATGATCACGTCGAACGTATCCGTGCCATCCTGCAGCCAGGTGAAGGCGTCGGTATTGACGACCTTGACCTTCGGCGACTTCAGCGCCTGTCCGTTGAGCCGCGACAGAACCTCATGCTCAGAGAACAGGCGCGTCATGTTCGGGTCCAGCTCCACCAGGACCACGCTCTCCACGCCAGGATACCTGAGCACCTCACGCACGGCCATTCCGTCCCCGCCACCCAGCACGGCCACCTTCTTTGCCGCGCCATGGGCCGCCATGGCGGGGTGAACCAGCGCCTCGTGGTAGCGGTATTCGTCCCGCTCGGCGAACTGCAGGTTGCCGTTGAGGTAGAGCCGGTGGCCCGCGTGGCCATGGGTGACCACGATGCGCTGGTACGGCGACGTGCCGGTGAAGACGATGCTGTCCTGGTAGAAGCGGTCTTCTGCAAAGGTGGTGATGTGGTCCGCGCCTACAAAGGCAGCGACAAGCGTTGCCATGGCCAGCACACAGGCTGAGGTGTGTGCCGCCAGGTGGCGCAACTCATGGCGAAACAGCCAGAGCGCCCAGAAAGCCACTGCGGCATTCATGATGCCGAACAGCAGCCCGGTGCGGATCAGGCCGAGATGCGGCACCAGCACCAGCGGAAAGGCCACGGACACTGCCAGCGCGCCAAGATAGTCAAAGGTGAGCACCTGAGACACCAGGTCCCGGAGCGCCACGTCACGCTTGAGGATGCGCATGACCAGTGGAATCTCCAGCCCCGCGAGGATTCCCACCAGAATGACCATGGCATACAGCAGAAAGCGGAAGCTGCCGGGTGTGTAGGCGTTCGCGATGAACAGCACCGCCGGCATCACGCCGCCGATGACAGCCACCAGAAGCTCGATCCTCAGGAAATGCGCAGGCAGCTGCCGCTCAAGGAAGCGCGACAGCCACGACCCAACACCCATGGCAAAAAGGTAGGTGCCGATGATGGTGGAGAACTGCAGGACCGAGTCACCCAGTACATAGGACGCCAGTGCCCCCGCCGCCAGCTCGTAGACGAGCCCGCATGCCGCCACAACGAACACGGACGCGAGCAGCGCGACTTCGACAGGGCGGGGCTTCGGCCTTCCGGCAGTGGCCTCGGTTGGCCCCTGGATTGGGTTCACCACCGCCCGCCGGCCCGCGCAGCGCGGCCCGTTCGGGAAACACTGCGGATCCGGCTTTGCCGGGCCGCTGGTGTTGCCCCCCTGGGGGGCTGAGAGCCGCGGCTCCGAGCATGCCAATGCAGGCTTGGACGGCTACGAAGAGCCGTTGCCTCTGGCAACGTCACGGGGCGCCCGGAGGGCGCTTCGGGGGGGCTATCCATTTATCGCGGCGGCGACGATGATGGAGATTCCCAGGCACATGGCGGCGACCACCATGCCAAGCGCCATGTTCTGCTTCTCCACCAGCTCCAGCCACAGGTCGTAGGGCGTGATCCTGTCGATGATGACAAACGCGATCCAGAACACGATCACGCCGATCAGCGCATACAGGATGGAGCCGAAAAAGGCCCCGGCTCTCAGCCATTCAAGTTCCATGACGATGACCTCCATAAAAATTCATTTGTGCCCGCCGCCGCTTGAGTAGCCGCCGAACGCACCACCCGAGCTGCGCGCGCCCGAAACAGAACAGTTTTCAACCCTCGGATCACAGCGCGTGCAGCGCCCGAGCAGCAGCAGGAAGAACAGGATGATGCTGAACAGCACCATAACCGTCATGCAGCCCATGCCGCCGGATGCGCTCACGGGTGACGCATCCTCGCGCTTGAGCAGTTCCTTCCTGTCCTCCAGCTTGAAGGCTTTGGCTACTGCATCACTGCCAATTTTGCTGCCGGCGGACCAGGTTACTTCACGCGGCGTCTTCTCCATCGACAGCAGGTTGCCTTTGGCCTCGAAGTCCCGGTTCGACGTCTTCTGGCCCCGCTCGACCTGCCAGTAGAACTCACCGGCCACATAGGTAGTTTCGGCCTCGTAGCTGTACTTGAGCTGGTAGCGTGTGCCAAGGTAGGTGGCGCTCTGGCCACCGGCCGCCATCGAAGGCGCACCGGTCGTGGGCTTGACCACGCTCCAGCCTTCTTCCGTGTCCACCAGGAAACTGAAGCCGCGCTTCTGGTTGAAGAGCAGATATTCGTCCCACCCAAAGTGCTCGTCGCTGTCCTGCGGGTCGTGGCCCATACGGTGCTGGAAGCCCACGACCTGCCAGCTCACACCCTGCAGCTGGCCGACGGATCCAAGGGGAATCAGCGGCTTGACCGGTTCATCCTGCTCCGCGTGCCTGAGCTCGCCGCCAATGCCGTGCGACAGGTCGATGATGCTGCTGCAGGATCTGCAGGTGATGGTCTTGCTGCCCGCCAGCGCCACCTCGACCGGCGCGCCGCAGTTGGGGCAGTTGAACTGCCTGCCTTTTTCTTCCCTGGCCGACTCACCCTTCAAGCCTGTCAACTGGAGAGCCTCCAGCAGCACGGCGGTGCCCAGCGAGAGAGAAGGCGGCGTGGTCCCGTAGTCAATGCTGAATACCTGCCCGTCGGCGTTGCGCAGCTCGACCATTGGAAAGGGAATGCCGAGCGAGGGCAGGTGCGGCAGCTCGCCCTGGGCTGAGATCAGCGAGACCGCCTGGTTGAAGGCCACGGAGAACTGCCGGCCACTGATGGCCGTGGTGGAGCCCACGCGGAATACCTCCGGCGCCGGCACTTCGCGTTGCAGGCTGGCGGGCTTTGAAAATACGTAGGCCCCGTTGTCTTCGCTCAGTGTGGAGATGCTGCCGTCGTCATGCAAGGCCTCCCACTCCGTCCAGATGCCGCCGTCATACTTGTATTGCAGCCGCCCGACCAGCGTGAAGGCGCGGCCCTCGAACTGGCCCGAGGCCATGAGCTGCAACGGGCTGTGGTCGTCGAACACTTCGGCCATCTTGCCGATACGTGAGAGTATCTCGCCGTTGCGCACCACGGTGCTCTTGCAGAAGCCGCAGACGGCAAAAGCCGACTGCGCACTGCGGAATTCGACCGGCGCGCCGCAGCCCGGGCACGGGGCCCGATAGGCGCGTTGGGTGGACTCTGTGGCCATGCGTCAAATTGTCATTGCGGACTTGATCCGCAATCCACCCTGGCGTTGAACTCGATTTCTTTCCGCGCCAACATGGATCCCGGATCAAGTCCGGGATGACAAGCCTGGATTCAGACCAGCTTTTTCAGGAGCTCGGCCTTCTTGGCGTCGAACTCCTCGGCGGTGAGGATGCCCTTGGCCTTCAGTTCCCCGAGCTTTTCCAGGGTCGTCATGACATCGGCCGCGCTGACCACCGCGACTGCCGATGGCGCCGGCACGGCTGCGGGCGCATTGACTCCGGACAGCCCCTGCTGCAGGTTCTGTGCGAGGACCTGGCCCATGGCAATGCCGGCGCCAAGCCCCATGGCATCCCCGGCAATGCCGCTGCCGCCACCACCGCCCGCCGCGCCTTCGGCAAATTTTGGTATGGCCTGAGCCGTCTGGTACTGCATGAACTTGCCCATGTCGTTGCCGACCATCCCCATGCCGATCTTCTGGTCCAGGATTTTCTGCAGCTCTTCGGGCAGGGAGATGCTCTGCACCGTCAGGCCTTCTATCTTCAGGCCGATTTTTTCAAACTCCGGGGCCAGTTGCGCCGCCAGCGCCTGGGCGAAAGCCATCTGGTTTGCCGCCAGGTCCAGGAACGGGATGCCGCTCTGGGCGACTGCATTGGAGATGTTCTGCAGGATGAGGCCGCGCAGCTGGCCGTCCAGGTCGTCGACCGAATAGGTATCGCGCGTACCGGAGATTTCGGTGTGGAACAGCTTCGGGTCCGCCACGCGGAAGCTGTAGTTGCCGAAGGCCCGCAGCCGCACCGCACCGAAGTCCTTGTCGCGGATGGTGATGGGCTGGGGTGTGCCCCACTTCTGGTCCACCTGCTGGCGGGTGCTGAAGAAGTACACCTCGCTCTTGAAAGGAGACTCGAACAGCTTGTCCCAGTTCTTGAGGTAGGTCAGCACCGGGATGGTGTGCGTCGTCAGCTTGTACATGCCGGGGCCGAACACGTCGGCCACCTTGCCCTCATTGACGAACACCGCCATCTGCGACTCGCGCACGGTGAGCGAGGCGCCGTACTGGATCTCCAGGTCAGCCATCGGGAACCGCCAGGCAAGGGTTCCATCGCCATCCTCCGTCCACTGGATGATGTCGATGAACTGTTTCTTGATGAAGTCCATGAGAGCCATTGCCGCACCTCCGTCTGTTCAGGGGAATTTACCGCATGATGATACGCGGTAGAACATAGGGCCTATCAATCATTTAGCCAAAAGCAATTGGCCTTATTCATAGAAAACCTCTAACATTCCTTCCGTGCTGATTGATTACCTCAATAAGCAACGCAATCAACAAGGAGTTTCACGATGACCACACAACAACGTCCCGAAATCAAGACCATGGCCAACCTCGAAGCCGCCTTTGCCGGCGAGTCGATGGCCCACATCAAATACCGCTACTTCGCCAAGCTCGCACGTGAGGCCGGTGACGAAGATACGGCGCGCACCTTCGAGGAAACGGCCGACCAGGAAGTCATGCACGCCTTCGGCCACCTGGACCTGCTCTATCCGAAGGCCACCATGACGCCGGCGAAGGCCCTGCAGATCGCCATTGACGGTGAGACTTACGAGTACACCGAGATGTACCCGGGCTTCCGCAAGACCGCCGAGGCTGAAGGCAATGCTGCTGCCGTCGCCGAGATGGACGAGCAGATCGAGGAGTCCAGGGTACATGCCGCGCAGTTCAAGGCCACGCTGGAAAAGGCGCAGAAGCGCTTCGCGGCGCTGGCGAAGGTGGAAGAGCGCCACGCCAATCACTACAAGGCGCGCCTGGCTGAAGTGAACGCATAAGGCCAGATCGCCTGCCCACCCATCAAAACTACTTACGGAAAACCCATGAAAACCTATATCTGTATCGTTTGCGGCTTTGTGTACGACGAGGCGGCCGGCCGGCCTGAAGACGGCATCGCTGCCGGCACCCGATGGGCCGATGTGCCTGAGAGCTGGGCCTGCCCGGACTGCGGCGTCGCCAAGGCAGACTTCGAAATCGTCGAAATCTGATGGCGCCAATAGTCATCATCGGCGCAGGTCTTGCGGCCTGGACCACCGTCCGCGAATTCCGCAAGCTGGATGCCAGCACGCCAGTGATGGTGATCACGGCGGACAGCGGCGACTTCTATGCCAAGCCCTCGCTGTCCAATGCATTCGCCCAGAAAAGGACCCCTGCGCAGCTGGTCACAACGCCGGCTGCAAAGATGGCTGAAACACTGGCTGTCACCCTGCTGGCGTTCACGCAGGTGGAAGCCCTGGACACCGCCTCGCGGATGGTCCGGACCACCCGGGGTGACTTCGCCTACAGCCGCCTCGTCCTTGCCACCGGCGCGCGGCCCATTCATGTGCCTGTGCAGGGTGACGCGGCCGATGCTGTCCTGACGGTCAATTCGCTCGAAGACTTTGCGCAGTTCCACAGCCGGGTCGCCGATGGCAGCCGCGTGCTGATCATGGGCGCCGGCCTGATTGGCTGCGAGTTCGCCAATGATCTCGCGGGAGCAGCGCGCCAGGTCCATGTGGTGGACCCGGGCCCGCGGCCACTGGCGGCATTGCTGCCGGAACAGGCCGGCGAGGCGCTGCGAGAATCGCTTGCCTCCATCGGAGTGGACTGGCACTTTGGCACCACCGTACGGGCCGTTGACCGTGAAGGCGAGGCGCTGCGCGCACAACTTGCCGATGGCAGCAGCGTGACCTGCGACCTGGTCCTGAGCGCCGTCGGCCTGCGCGCCAATACCTCGCTTGCAGCGGGGGCGGGCCTGGCCTGCGACCGGGGCATCATTGCCGACCCAACCCTCCAGACCAGCGCCCCGGACGTCTACGCCGTGGGTGACTGCGCACAGTACGCCAGCGCCGGGGGCCGCACGCTTGCTTATGTGATGCCGATCATGACCGCAGCCCGTGCGCTCGCGGCCACGCTGGCAGGCAAGACCACGGAGGTCCGGTTTGGATTGATGCCCGTGTCCATCAAGACTCCGGCGTACCCCATGGTGGTGGCAGCGCCGGCGCCCGGCACGCCTGGCGGCTGGCAAATTGGGGATGAAGGCCTGTGGCATTTTATGGATGAAGCGCAGGCACGGCGCGGCTTCGTGCTGGCCGGCAAACAGACTTCAAGGCGCGCTGAACTGACGCGGGAACTCGCAGCCTGACCCACAGGCTGCGCGCGCCTATGCAGGGCCTCAGGTGATCACGTAGCGCCGGAGATCAGACAGCAGGTCGTCAGCCGTTGCGTAGCGCGACGCCGGATCCTTGTTCATCAGCTTGTCCACCAGCGGCTGCAGTTCAGCATACTGGGCAGGCAGGGTTGGTGTGGGCGCATACATGTGCCTTTGCAGCAGCAGCTCCAGCGAGTCGCCATTGAACGGTCGCTGGCCTGCCAGCATCTCGAACACCATGACACCCAGACTGTAGAAATCAGACTGCGGGGTAATGGGTTTTCCGGCAGCCTGCTCCGGGCTCAGGTAGTAGGGCGTGCCGACAACGTCGCCATGACTGGTCTGGGTAAAGGCCAGGTTCGCCGCTTCCACCATGGACTTGGCGATGCCGAAGTCGGCCAATGCGACAGAGCCATCCCCATGGAGCATGAGGTTCTCCGGCTTCAAGTCCCTGTGTACCACGCCGCGCTGGTGGATCGCCGCCAGTGCGCTGGCTACCTGCGACGCGATCGCCAGCACCCGCTGCTTCGTCATGCCGGCGGCGAATTGCGAACGCAGGTCGCCGCGCTCGAAATACTCCATCGCTATGTAGGCGTGGTCGTCGGTGAAGCCCTGATCGTAGATCTTCACGACATTCGGATGGCTGATCTGCGACAGCAGTGCGTATTCCTGGATGAAGCGCGACAGGTGCTCGCCCGCCGACTGGCCGCTGGCCATCAGCACCTTGAGCACGATGGGCAGTTCGTCCACCTCGCGCACTGCCAGGTACACCTCGGTCATGCCGCCAGTGCCGATCTTGCGCAGCACGCGGTAGCCCTTCAGGCGCAGCGGTTCCCCGCCCGCGCCGAAGCTGTGGTCCTTGAGGGCGACAAGCCTGGACTCCAGCGCCTCCTTGAAAGCACGCGCCGTGATATCGGAGTTGCGCTTGACCGCCTGGCGGATCTCCGCGGCGCGCTCGGTCATGGTGGCCATGCCGTGGCGCATGTCTTCAAGATTGGTGACCAGTCCCGTCACCTCCGTGACGTCCACCGAGATGTTCTTGCCGCGCACTGCCAGTGCGGTGGTCGCCCCCGTCTGCACGCCTGCGCCGGCAAGCGCCAGCGTATTGGCGCCGGCAACCACGGTCCAGCCCAGGTCCTTGCTCGCAGCTTCGAGCCGGGCTGCCACGTTGACCGTGTCGCCAATGGGCGTGATCTCC
>CAZFKW010000001.1:11316-25538 GCA_964519795.1 uncultured Ramlibacter sp.
GGTTGTGCAGTGTCCCCAGCCGGCAGATCGTGACCTCGCCCGAGTAAAGCCCCACACCTATGGCAAATGGCGGCAGACCGCGTTCCGGGAACCGGTCATGCAGCCAGGCCCGGAACTCGTTGGTGGTCAACGCCATCGCGAGCGCTGCCGACACCGCGCGCCGCGCGGCCGGCAGAGGCGAGCCGCCGGCCGAGTCGGTGAATATCGCCATCAGGCCGTCACCAATGAATTTCAGGTGCTTGCCACCGTTCTTCAACACCGACTGGCAGCTGCGCTCGAAGTATTCCGTCAGCAACTCCGCGACTTCCGCCGAGCTCAGCTTCTCGGCCAGCGAGGTGAAATTGCGGATGTCGGAGAACAGCACGGTGGCCTGGATGACCTGGTCGGTCACGGCATCTTCAGGCACCTCAATGGCAAAACGGTCGGACTGGAACTTCGATGTGTTGCCCCCCAGGCTGTCCATGAATGCCTGCCGCAGTGAAGCCTCACGAACGTTCAGCTCGGACTCGATGACATCGTCGATGCGCGCCTTCTTGCGCAGCAGGCCCTGGAGCGCCTCCAGGAGTTCCGCGCGTGTGAACGGCTTGGCCAGGTAGTCATCCGCACCCGACGACATGCCCCGCCGCATGCTGGCACGGTCATCAAGCGCCGTCAGCAGCATGACGGGAATGGCTGCCAGCGACACGTCGGCGCGCACGGCCTGCAGCAGCTCCAGCCCGTCCATCTCGGGCATGCTCACGTCGGAGACGATCACATCCGGCCGGAACGAGGTGGCCCGCTCAAGCGCCTCGCGGCCATTGGTGGCTGAGACGATGTCAAACCCTTCGAGCTTGAGCAGCCGTGTGATGTTGATCCGGATGGCGTCGTCGTCTTCGACGATGAGGACTGTGGTCATGGGCGGGCAGTACTTTCCACTGAATGTACTACCAACCCGGATGGCAGGGCGGGACAACCCGTGCATCACGACCGGACGTGGCGACGAGCCTTGACGCTGATCACTGGCGGTCAAAACCATTCAGGTCGACATACGCACGATCACGTACTAGGGTTTTCCCGCGATGCACGTCTACAATCTGCAACCCTTACAAATACTGACGGTGTTCGCACTTCGTGGATTAAGCTGTGAACCCTGCTGGAGACCCTTCCCATGACCACTCCCCAACCGGCGAAGTCCGCCACGAACAAAGAAGAAAAACGCGCCGAACTGCGCCGCGCCGCCCTTGAGTACCACGAGTTCCCGACGCCCGGCAAGATTGCGATTGCCGCGACCAAGCAGCTGGTCAACCAGCACGACCTGTCATTGGCCTACTCGCCCGGCGTTGCCGCGCCCTGCGAGGAAATCGTGAAAGACCCCAATACGGCCTTCAAGTACACGAGCCGTGGCAACCTGGTGGCTGTCGTCACCAATGGCACCGCGGTGCTGGGCCTGGGTGATATCGGTCCGCTGGCGTCCAAGCCGGTCATGGAGGGCAAGGCCGTCCTGTTCAAGAAGTTCGCCGGCGTCGATGTGTTCGACATCGAGATCAACGAGAAAGACCCTGCGCGCCTGGTCGACATCATCGCGTCGCTGGAGCCAACTTTCGGCGCCATCAACCTGGAAGACATCAAGGCGCCGGACTGCTTCTATGTGGAGCGCGAGCTTCGCAAGCGCATGAAGATTCCGGTCTTTCATGACGACCAGCACGGTACGGCCATCACCGTGGCAGCCGCCATGCTCAACGGGCTGAAGGTCGTGGGCAAGGACATTGGCCAGATCAAGCTGGTGACGTCTGGCGCTGGCGCCGCCGCCCTCGCCTGCCTGAACCTGCTGCTCAAGGTGGGCCTGAAACGCGAAAACGTGTTCGTCACCGACCTGGCTGGTGTGGTGTATGAAGGCCGTACCGAATTGATGGACGAGGACAAGATCCAGTTTGCACAGAACACGGCGGCCCGGACCCTGGCTGAGGCGATCGAAGGCGCCGACGTATTCCTCGGCCTCTCGGCGGGTGGCGTGCTTAAACCCGCCATGGTGGCAGCCATGGCCGAGCGCCCTGTCATTTTCGCGCTGGCCAACCCCAATCCGGAGATATCCCCCGAAGAAGCGCATGCGGTGCGGCCGGATGTCGTCATGGCCACGGGCCGCACTGACTACCCCAATCAGGTCAACAACGTCCTGTGTTTCCCCTACATCTTCCGGGGCGCGCTCGACTGCGGCGCCACAACGATCACGGACGAAATGGAGATTGCCGCTGTCCGTGCCATTGCCGAGCTGGCCCAGGCCGAGCAGAGCGAAGTGGTGGCAGCCGCCTATGTGGGCCACAAGCTGGCCTTCGGCGCAGAGTACCTGATCCCCAAGCCGTTTGACCCGCGCCTGATGATGAAAATCGCGCCGGCCGTGGCGCAGGCCGCCGCAGACTGTGGCGTGGCCCAGCGGCCCATCCAGGACATGGACGCCTACCGCGACCGGCTGCAAAGCTTTGTGTATGCGTCGGGAACCATGATGAAGCCGATCTTCATGGCCGCCAAGATGGCCGTGAAGAAACGCGTTGCCTATTGCGAAGGCGAAGAGGAGCGGGTCCTGCGCGCCGCGCAGATCGTCGTGGATGAAGGCATTGCCCGCCCCACCCTGATCGGCCGGCCCGCCGTCATTGCCCAACGCATCGAGAAATTCGGCCTGCGTCTCAAGGGCGATATCGACTATGACATCGTCAATGTCGAGCAGGACATGCGCTACCGTGACTTCTGGCAGACCTACCACCGCATGACCGAACGCAAGGGTGTCACCGCGCAGATGGCCAAGATCGAGATGCGCCGCCGGCTCTCCCTGATCGGCGCGATGCTGCTGCACAAGGACGAAGTCGACGGCATGATCGTCGGCACCTGGGGCAACACTGCCATGCACCTGCACTACCTCGACCAGGTCATCGGCAGGCGCGCCGGCGTCTGCACCTATGCCTGCATGAACGGGCTGCTCCTTCCCGACCGCCAGGTGTTCCTGGTGGACACCCATGTCAACTACGATCCGACCGCCGAACAGCTGGCCGAGATCACGACCATGGCCGCCGAAGAGATGCTGCGGTTTGGCATCCAGCCCAAGGTCGCCCTGCTGTCCCATTCCAACTTCGGCAGCAGCAACCTGCCCAGCGCCGTCAAGATGCGCCAGGCTCTTGAGCTGCTGCGCGTGCAGGCGCCGTGGCTGGAGGTCGACGGCGAAATGCACGGAGATGTGGCACTGGATGGTGACGCCCGCACGCTTATCATGCCCAACAGCACGCTGGCGGGCGATGCCAACTTGCTGGTGCTGCCCAATATTGATGCAGCCAATATTTCTTACAACCTGCTCAAAACGGCGGCCGGCGGCAACATTGCCATTGGCCCGGTGCTGTTGGGTGCTGCCAAGCCGGTGCACATCCTGACAGCAAGCACGACGGTGCGCCGGATCGTCAATATGACGGCATTGACAGTCGCCGATGCGAATGCCACCAGATAAGCGCATTTTAGATAGCTTGTACTAACTAATTTAGCGCTCACGAATGGCTGATTGACCCCGTGCGGCTGCTCATTTTTTGGGCAGCCGCTTGCGTTTTCAGACCAGATGTTGCACACTACCCGTCTTGAAATTTGCGGGTTTACCCGGGTTTCTGGCAGCGCTTCCCTATGAAAGTCTTGTCGATGGCGCGGATCGATTTTTCCAAGTTTGTGCTCACTAGCTTATTGCTGGCGGTCGCGCTCACAGGCCCCAATCTGGTGCAAGCCAAGGGTCCGAATGATGCCTTCGAGAAGCACAGCGCGACGACGATCTCACTATCGGCATTACCCCGGCAAGGCCAGGAAACCTGGGAACTGATCCGCAGGGGCGGCCCGTTCCCGTACGGCAAGGATGGTTCGGTGTTTGGCAATCGCGAGCGGTTGTTGCCTGCAAAGCAGCGTGGCTACTACCGCGAGTACACCGTCAGGACGCCAGGGTCGCGAGACCGTGGCGCACGGCGCATTGTGTGCGGTGGTCAACCCCGGGTTCCGGACGCCTGTTATTACACAAGCGACCATTACGCAAGTTTCCGCAGGATTGTCGAATGAGTTTTTTTGCCAATGTGCCCGCGCCACAAAGCCGGGATGTTTTATTGACTATGGAAAGAGAAGCGGAGATGGACATGCCACTTCGTACCGTCAGACCCAACATCGTGCAGTCGATCCGTGCCTTCCGGGTACAGGACCTGCAGGATGCCGCCCAGGCGCTGGGCCAGCATTTCCTGTATGCCAACCTGGCCAGCGCCCAGAGCAAGCAGGACGTGCTGGATTTGATCGCACAACAATTCACCTTCCCGACACACTTCGGGAAGAACTTCGACGCCCTGTATGACTGCATGACTGATCCGCTGCACAAGTCAGGCCCGCAGCCCGGGTTTATCGTGGTGCTGGAGCAGATACCGGCCAACGCCAAGTTCGACAAGGAAGCCCGCGAACAGTTGCTCGACATCTTCCGCGACGCCTCCGACTACTGGGGCGACCGGAAGATACCGTTCAGGTGTTTCTATTCTTTTCTGTAGCCCGTTCTGCACCCACCAGCCAAGCAGAACGGGCGAATGAGGCTCCAGGCGCAGCACCTGTCTCAGGCATCGAATTGACCACCGAAACGGGCGAGAAAATGCCTACCGACAAGCTCGTGGACGTTTCCCCCCTGGCGCTGCGCATGAGCAGCCCGTTCAACGCGGGGTACTGGCTCAGCGCAGCTTAGCTAAGACGCCCCCCGAAGCGGCCTGACGGCCGCCTCCCCACTGGGGGGCGCAGCCAGCAGCCCGTCCTGAGCCTGTCGAAGGGCGGTTCTGCGGCTACCACGATGTAAAGGCCCGTCTCCGACGGGCCTTTTTTTTCGTGCTTCTCTTTTCTCTTCGCTTGTCAGTCGTGCGCCGGGGCCAGGGCAAGGGCGAGGGACAGGTATTCGTGCACCGGCACCTCTTCTGCGCGGCGCTGGACGTCGAATTCGCCGGTGAAGCCTTTTTCAGTGAGCCATTTGCCCAGGGTGTGGCGCATCAGCTTGCGGCGCTGGCTGAAGGCCACCTGCACGAGCTGGCTCAGGAGAGCCAAATCCACGGGCGCAGGCTCCGCCAGGGGCACCATACGCACCACGGCGCTGTCAACGCGCGGCGGCGGGTCGAATGACTCCGGAGGTACAAACAGGACGTTCTCCATGGCGTAGCGCCACTGCAGCATGACGCTCAGGCGCCCGTAGTCGCCCGTGGAAGGGCGTGCGACCATGCGGTCGATCACTTCCTTTTGCAGCATGAAGTGCTGGTCTTCGATCAGCGAAGCGAAGCCGAGGAGATGGAACAGGATGGGTGTGGAGATGTTGTAGGGCAAATTGCCCACCACACGTATCCGGGGCGCGTTCAGGACCCTTGCCAGCGCGGCAAAGTCCACCTTCAGGACATCCGACTCGATCACCTCGAGTTGCCCATGTTGGCGCAGCCTTGCCGCAAGGTCGCGGTCAAGTTCGATCACGGTGAGCTGTCCCAACCGCTCCACCAGCGGCTGTGTCAGGGCCGCAAGGCCCGGGCCGATCTCGACCATGGCCTGGCCCTGCTGCGGGTCAATGGCATCCACAATCGCGTCAATGATGCCGGCATCCGACAGGAAATGCTGGCCGAAGCGCTTGCGCGGAATGTGCTTCACGCCAGGACCCGTCGTGCCGTGCGGTGCAGGCGATTACTGGGGCGGATCACGAAACTCCACGTAAGCCCGCGCGCGCACTTCCTGGGCCCAGGCGACGAATGCCTCATCAAGCTTTTTTTCGCGCAGCAGGCGGCGGGCTATCTCGCGCTGCTCGCGCTGGCTCAGCACGCCCTCGCGGCGCTCGAGCAGCTGGATCAGGTGCACACCAAAGCGGGAAGTGACCGGCTCCGCGATCTGACCGGGTGTGAGTCTTTCAAGCGCGTCCTCGAATTCCGGCACGAACTGGCCGGGGTTGGACCAGCCGAGATCACCGCCTTCAGCGGCGCTGCCATCCTGCGAGTTTTCCCGGGCCAGTGCGGCGAAGTCGGCCTGGCCGGCCAGGATGCGGCGGCGGAAATCCGCAAGGCGCTCCCGCGCGGCTGACTCGCTCAGTTGGGGACCGGGCCGAAGCAGGATGTGGCGCGCACGGTTCTGAGTGACATTGACGCCGGGCATGCCACCCTGCAGCTTCTCGATCACCTTGAGGATATGGAATCCCGCGCCCGAGCGTACCGGCCCTGCGATGCCACCTGTGCGCAGGGTTTGCGTTGCATCCACAAACAGCGGCGGATAGCGGTCAGCGGTGCGCAGGCCCAGCACGCCGCCATTGGCCTTGCCCGGCGCATCGGAAAATTCCCTGGCCAGTGCAGCAAAATCCTCTCCTGCCCGCACGCGCGTGGCCAGCCCCTGCGCCTTCGCCTGCAAGGCATTGACCTGCGCCTCATTGGCACCTTCAGGCACGGCGACGAGGATCTGGGCCAGGTTCAGTTCAAGTGATGCCAGGTCGGTGCTGCCTTGCTGCTGGCGGATGAACTGATCAACGTCCAGTTCCGAGATGCGGACCCTGGGCTCCACCTCACGCTCGCGCAGGCGGGTGAGCAGAAGCTGGTTGCGCAGGTCTTCGCGGAACTGGCTCAGCACAATGCCGTCCAGCGCCATGCGGCGCCGCAATTCGGGCACGTCCACCTGGTTCTGGCGCGCCACGCTCAGCTCCGCCAGGTCCACGACTGATTCCTCGATGCGCAGGTTCAGGTCCCGCGCCAGCTGCAACTGCGCCCGTTCGCTGATGAGGCGCTCAAGCACCTGGCGGGCCAGTTCGTCGCGCGGGGGCATCGGCGCACCCTGCTGCGCCAGCTGCTGCTCCACGCGCACGAGACGCGCACGCACCTCATTGTTCGTGACGGGCTCGGAATTGACGACAGCCACGATGTAGTCGGCCGCCCTGGGGCCCTGGGGTTCAGCAGCGCGCATGCCGCCAACGCCACCGCCCATCTGGGGGCTGATTCGCAGCTGGGCCTGGGCGCTGCCTGCCAGGGTGGCCAGGGCCACTGCCATACAGGCCAGCAACGGGAATGCACGTTTGCTCATAAATGGTTTCTCAATCGTAATTGCTGAAGCGGCTGGGCGTTGTCACCTTTTCGCGCAGGTACTGGTACCTGGGAATGTTGTCCTTGAGGGTCTGCAGCGGGTTGGATCCCAGCCGCGAGAATCCCACGAATTCCAGCTGGAAGAGTATCTTCTTGTTGGAGGTTGACAAGCCGCTTTGCAGGCGCTCGACCACGATCCTGCCGATCCAGCACCCGGCATCGTACTCAAACCCGAAGATGGAATCGACCAGCTTCTTGTCGCGCAGGCTGTAGTTCATGCGCCCTACGCTGTACCAGCGGCCCTCCCCAAGACCTTGTCCGCCGGCGCCGCCGTCCGGGCTCCTGTCGCCCCACAGATCGTTCAGAGGCCATTGCCAGCCCACGTCAATCTGCTCGCTGTTGCCGCGCTGGAACCGGTAGGCGGCACTGACGACACGGTAATTGCCAGGCGTGTAGCGCCCGCCGATGGTGGTGCGGATGGAGCGCCGGTTCTTGGGGTTGAACTGGACGGTTGAGTCCAGGGACCACTGCGGGTTCCAGTTGATCGTGGCACCGGCCATCACATCACTCAGCCGGTCGGACACCGGCGCGCCCCCCGGTAGCGTGACGTTCTGGTCCTTGAAGCGCAGTCGTTGTGCCAAGCCAAAGCGGGCCGCTTCGGCACCAGTGTCGGGGTCCAGCAACCGGGTGGTCGCGCCCAACGTCAGCAGGTTGGCGTCGGCGATTCGGTCATGGCCACCGAACGCATTTTCAGTATAGATCGTCGCGAAGTTGAAGTCGTTTGCGCCCGAGTCGTAGTTTGGAAGCAGTGCCTGGTTGCGGTACGGCGTATAGACGTAGAAGGCCCGTGGTTCGAGCGTCTGGCGGAAACTGCGGCCAAAGTAGCTCGCGTCGCGCTCGAATATCAAACCGCTGTCGAGACTGAAGGTCGGTAGCGTCCGGCTTGCCGAAGTCGCCCCGTTGAGCAGAGGTGCGTCAAACTGGTAACTTGTGGCATGCAATTGCAGCTTGGGCGTGACGAACCAGCCCGGCGCCTGCCACGGGCGGCTGATCTGCGCGAACGCAAGACTTCGTTTGGCGTTGGGTTGGCCCGTCAACGCGCGCTCAGACTCGAACTGCGTGTAGTCCCCGTCAACAGAGAAGTCGAACCCCCCTATGCCAAACCGGCTGTAGCGAGCCGTCAACTGTGGCATCCGATCATAAGGCGGCACAATCGGCGAGGTCACATCCTGCAGGGTCTGCCACTTCAGGGCGCGCAATCCTGCGTAGAGGTTTCCCGAACCCCAGGACAGCTGGGCGTCGCTGGCAAGCAGGCGCTGGGTCAGCGAATTCGTGCCGCGCGAGAAGTCGCGCCAGTAGTTGTCGTCGCTGACGCGGTTGAGGTTGAGGTTGATGCCGAGGTTGCCGACACCGTCGATTCCCGTGGCGAGAATGCCCGAGTGGGTGTTGCTGAAGCCCCAGCGGTCGCGGTTGCGCAGGCGGTCGCCGGGCATGTAGTTGGCGCGCACCTCGCCCTTGTAGTCACTTTCCAGGTACCGGAACTCGCCGGCCAGGTCGATGCCGCGCTTGCTCATCAGGGCGGGAAAGAAGGTGGCGTCGCGGTTGGGCGCGATGTTCCAGTAGTAAGGGATGGACAGGTCCAGGCCGTTCACGTTGTCAAGCCCGATCGTCGGCGGCAGGAAACCTGACTTGCGCTTCTCGCTCAGGGGAAAGGTGATTGACGGGACTGGCAGGATCGGAATCCCCTTGAAACTCAGCAGGGCGCCGTCGGCCTGCCCGGTTTCCTCCTCGTTGTCCAGCCGGATGTTGGCGGCCTTGAGGATCCAGTCAGGCATCCAGCTCGGGCCGGGAACGCGTCGGCAGGTCGTATAGGTGGCGTTGCGGATGACGACCCGCTTGTCGTCAAGGAAATCCACCCGCGAAGCTTCGCCGTGGGCGCCATTCTTCAGGAACTGGTAACGCGGTTCGTTGAAAAAGCCCTCGAAGGC
Organism: uncultured Ramlibacter sp.; assembly: GCA_964519795.1. GTDB lineage: Bacteria > Pseudomonadota > Gammaproteobacteria > Burkholderiales > Burkholderiaceae_C > JACMQX01. Next base: position 20,360 of record CAZFKW010000001.1, read on the forward strand.
TTCCACCTTGAGTTCGAGCAAAGAGCCTTCATAGACCGATCCGGCCTTGTTCAGCCGCACATTGCCCCGGGCCTTGGCCAGGTCGTCAGGCTGGTAATACTCCAGCCGGTCGGCGCGGATGACGGTGTCGCCCTTGCGCAACTCTGCATCCCCATCAATGACAGTCTCCAGGTCGGTACGGCCGCTGGCGCGCTGGCCCGACATGAACGTGGGCAATTCCTTGCGGATGACGGACGGGATTTCCTCCGCGAGCTGCGGGCTGCGCTTGAGGAGCAGGGGCGCATCCTCGGCGCTGGCCTGGGCATGCGCCGCCGTGTGCAGCAATGCACAGGCTACCAGCGCCACCGGCGTCAGGGCAAAGCAGGCGCCACGCGCCTTGTGCTTCTTGTCTTGCATCAGAAAGGGTATCCGTCAGGAGCCGGTGAAACTGCAGTGGAGTCCGCGAAGACTGGATTTGTAGAATGGATTATCCATGAGCCAACCTGTTCCCCCTGATTCAAACCCCGCGCCGCCCGCCGCCTTTTCCCCGGTCATCGCCGGCCCACCTTCGGTGGCATGGCCTGACGCGCATCGCGAGCAGGCTTTCAATCGCTGGCTGGCCCGCATTGCCGGCGCGCACGCCCTGGACACCGGCAGTGTCCGGCCGGCCTCGGCGGACGCGAGCTTCCGGCGCTACCTGCGCGTCGATTCCGCCTCCGGCAGCCGCATCATCATGGACGCTCCGCCCGCGCGGGAAAACTGCGAACCCTTCGTGCGCATTGCAGGCCTGATGGCAGCCGCCGGCCTGAACGTGCCCCGGGTGCTGGACTGGGACGCCGCACAGGGCTTCATGCTGCTGGACGACCTGGGCAGCCAGACCATGATGGACGTCATCCAGCCCCAGAATCCGCAGGCCAACCATGCGTTGTACATGCAGGCAATCGACGCCCTCATCGCCTGGCAGCTTGCTTCAAAACCTGGCGTGCTGCCGCCCTATGACGAGGCCCTGCTGGCGCGGGAACTCTCGCTGTTCCCCGACTGGTACCTGGCAAAGCATCGCGGTGTGACGCTGGAGGGCGCTGAGCGCAAGACCCTGGACCATGCCTTTGCAAAAATCGTCGCACGCAACCTGACGCAACCTGCCGTGTTCGTGCACCGTGACTTCATGCCGCGCAACCTGATGATCCCGGCGTCCGGCAGCGAGCACCGCCTGGGCGTTCTTGATTTCCAGGACGCGGTCCACGGCCCCATCACCTATGACATTGCCAGCCTGATGCGCGATGCCTTCCTGAGCTGGGAAGAAGACTTCGTGCTTGACGTGACCATCCGCTACTGGGAAAAGGCGCGCAAGGCCGGACTGCCGGTGGGGGACGATTTTGGCGAGTTCTACCGCGGCGTCGAGTGGATGGGCCTGCAGCGCCACCTCAAGGTCGCCGGCATCTTCGCCCGGCTGACCCTGCGCGACGGCAAGCCGAAATACCTGGCTGACGCGCCGCGCTTCCTGCACTACATCCGCACTACCTGCGACCGCTACCGCGAGCTCGGCCCCCTGCTGAAGCTCATCGACCAGATTGAAGGCACAGTACCGGTCACCGGCTTTGCCTACGGGCGGATGTGATGCCGCGCTTTCACTGCCCGGTTGCGCTCGCCACCGGCGATTTCCTGGAGTTGCCCGCAGGGGCCGCCCGCCATGTCCAGGTGCTGCGCATGCAGCCCGGCGGTGTCATCACGCTGTTCAACGGGCAGGGCGGCGAGTACGACGCCGTCATTGACAGGATGGGCCGCAGCGACGTGCAGGTGCGCATCGGCGAACACCGCAGTGTCGAACGCGAGACGCCGCGGCAGGTGCACCTGGCCACCGGCATGCCGGCGAACGAACGCATGGACTGGCTCGTGGAAAAAGCCACCGAACTCGGCGTGGCCAGCATCCAGCCGCTCATGACCGGCCGGACCGTGCTGCGCGTCAAGGGGGACCGCGCCGACAGGAAGACCGCGCACTGGCAGGGCATCGCGGTGGCCGCGTGCGAGCAATGCGGCCTGAACCGTGTCCCGGTCATTCACGATGTCATGACCTTCAGCCAGTGGGCGCAGGCCGGGCATGCTGAAGGCCAGCGCCTGTTGCTCTCATTGCACCCTGATTCGAAGCCGCTGGCGGAGGTCCTCGGTACGCAGGGACCGGTCACCCTGCTGTCGGGTCCGGAGGGCGGTCTGGAGGCGCAGGAGGAAGCTGCCGCGCTGGCGGCAGGCTTTGCACCTGTGAGCCTCGGCCCGCGGATCCTGCGGGCAGAAACGGCGCCGCTGGCGGTGCTGGCCGCTCTCGGCCTGGGCAGCGCCGGGAGCATACTAGGGCGATGAACCGCAACCTCTGGCTCCTGGCCGCCGCACAGGGCCTGTTCCTCACCAACAACGTCACGTTCATCGCCATCAACGGCCTCGTGGGCCTGGCGCTCGCACCGCTGGGCTGGATGGCCACCCTGCCCGTGATGGGCTATGTGGTGGGGGGCGCGCTGTCCACCAACATCGTTGCAGCCACCCAGATGCGCTTTGGCCGCAAGATATCGTTCCAGCTGGGTCTTGTCGTTGGACTGCTGGCTGCGCTGCTGTGTGCCTACGCCGCGTTCGGGCGCAACTTCTGGCTCCTGGTCGGTGCCACCATGGTGGCGGGCTACTACAACGCCAATGCCAACCTCTACCGCTTTGCGGCTGCCGAACTGGCCGCTGCGCCGGCGCGCGAGAAAGCCGTGTCCCTGGTCATGGCCGGCGGGCTCATCGGCGCTGTCCTCGGCCCGAATCTGGCTGCCCGCACGCGAGACCTGTATGCCGTGCCGTTTGCCGGAGCCTACATCGCGCTGGCACTGGTGGCGCTCGTGAGCATCGCGATCCTGTCATTCATCCGGTTCCCTCCTGTGCCGCCCCGGACGGCGGCCAACAGCGGCCGGCCGCTGGGCCAGATCATGCGACAACCGGTTTTCATCGTGGCTGCCATCGGCGGCTCGCTGGGCTTCGGGGTCATGAACCTGCTGATGGCCGCCACACCGATTGCGATGCAGCAATGCGGCCTGCCGTTCTCTGACGCCGCCTTTGTGCTGCAGTGGCACGTGATCGGCATGTTCGCGCCCGGCTTCTTCACCGGCCACCTGATCAAGCGCTTCGGGGCGCTGCCTGTCATGGGAGTCGGCGTCGCACTCAACCTGCTGTGCATCGTCACCGCCCTGTCGGGTGTTGACCTGCACCAGTTCCTGATCGCGCTGTTCCTTCTGGGCGTCGGCTGGAACTTCCTGTTCACCGGCGCCACCACGCTGTCCCTGAAGGCCTACAGGCCAGAGGAAAAAGACCGAGCCCAGGGTGCACTGAACTTCTTCATGTTCGCCACGCTTGCGCTCAGCTCGTTTGCGTCCGGCGTGCTGGTGACAACGAGTGGCTGGCAACTGCTCAACCTGGGCTCACTGGTACCTGTCGCGGTGACCGCCGCCGCGCTCATATGGCTGGCCATGCGCCAGCGTATGCCGCGCGCCGCCTGAACGGCGCCTAAAAGCGTGCGTCGAGCCAGCGCTTGAGTTCGTCGAAAACCGGTTCGGGGTCGGTCTCATTGAAGATTTCGTGATACAGGTCGTCAAAGCATCGCGACGTCACCACGCCCGCCGGCGCAGCCGCTGCGAAGGCCCGGCTGCCTGCCGGGTTGACGAGCCTGTCGGCGCCGGCGTACATCAGCAGCGTCGGCACTTTCCACTGCGCGGCGCGGGCCACGACGGCGGGACCTCCTTGCGCAATGAATCGAGCCAGCCGCCCGGAAATCCTGTCATGCACGAGCGGATCATCCCGGTAGGCCTGGACGGTGGCGGCGCTGTGCGAGATGAAGTTCGCGTCCAGCCCATTGCCCACGCAGAGGTTGGGCGCGAATTTCGGCAAGGTGGCCAGCAGCAGCTTCTGGACCGGGCTGAGCCCGGCATCGAGGGCCGGGGATGACAGCACAAGTGCATTCACCGGACGCATCCCCATGGCAACGTAGCGGGCGGCGATGAGGCCGCCCATGCTGTGGCCAAGAATGATCAATGGCGTCTTGCGGTCCATGCGGCCATGCGTGCTCTCCACAACATCCGCCAGGTCGTCGATCAGCCGTGTGTCCGACGGGAGCACGCCGCGCACGCCGCCCGACTCCCCGTGACCGTACTGGTCATAGCCGCGCACGGCAAAGCCCCAGCTGTTCAGGCGCCGGGCGACATGCTCATAGCGGCCCGCATGCTCACCCAGCCCATGCACGATGAGCACCACACCGCGCAGCGCCTGCTCTTCATCGAGCGGCCAGTCCTGCATCGCGAGGTTGTCACCGTCGCTTGCCGTGAAGGTGGAGAGGGTGGAGTTGTTCAAGATTCAAGGCAGCTGTGCAATGACCTGGGCTACCGCAGCCGTCAGCTTCTTGGCATAGGGAACATGCAGGAACTCGTTGGGACCGTGCGCATTGCTGCGCGGCCCGAGCACGCCGCAGACCATCATCTGCGACTTGGGGAATCCTTTGCTGAGCATGTTCATCAGCGGGATGGTGCCGCCCTGGCCGATATAGCCACAAGGCGCGCCGAAATACGCCTGTGAGGCATCGTCGAGCGCCTTCTCGAACCAGGGCGCGGTAGCCGGCGCGTTCCAGCCGGTGGCGCCGCCATTGCTCTCGAAAGTCACGCGCGCCTGGTAGGGCGCATTGTCTTCCAGCAGGGCTTTCATTTCCTGCACGGCCTGGCCGGCATCCACCAGCGGCGGCAAGCGCAGCGAGAGCTTGAAGGCCGTGTACGGCCGCAACACATTGCCGGCGTCCTTCAGGCTCGGGAAGCCCTCGGCGCCCGTGACGCTGAGCGTCGGTGTCCAGGTGCGGTTGAGCAGGGCCTGCACCGGCTCGGTGGTGGTGGGCAGGGCGAACGTCGTCGAGCCTTCGCAGTCGTAGTGCGCCCAGGGGAAGCGCTTGTAGATTTCGTCCCCCAGGATGGCGGCTGTGGCCTTCGCCTGGGCCAGGCGGTCGGCAGGTACCTCGCAATGGAAGCTGGCCGGGAGCAGGCGGCCGGTCTTGCTGTCCTCGAGCCGGTCGAGCACCTGGCGCATGATGCGGAAGCTGGACGGCACGAGCCCCGATGCATCGCCCGAATGCACGCCTTCGGTCAGGATCTCGACCTTGAGCGTGCCGCTGGCCATGCCGCGCAGGCTGGTGGTGAGC
>CAZFKW010000001.1:25548-41529 GCA_964519795.1 uncultured Ramlibacter sp.
AGTTGCCGGCGCCGGAGTCCAGGCAGATGACGAGGTCGACTTCACCCAGGCGCGGACGCAATGCATCCACATAGGGCAACAGGTCGTACGAGCCTGATTCCTCACAGGTTTCCACGAGCCCGACGATGCGCGGATGCGGGACGTTCTGCGCCTTGAGGGCCTGCACGGCCGCAATGCTGGCGTACACCGCGTAGCCGTCGTCGGCGCCGCCGCGGCCATAGAGCTTGCCGTCTTCGTACTTGGGTGTCCAGGGGCCGAGGTCGCTGCGCCAGCCGTTGAACTCGGGCTGCTTGTCCAGGTGGCCGTACATCAGCACGGTCTGTTTCGACTCAGGCTTGGTGGCGGCGATTTCAAAGAACAGGACCGGCGTGCGGCCTGCGAGTCGGACAATCTCCAGCGTGAGGCCCTCGACCTTCTGCGCCTCGACCCAGGCTGCCGCATTGCGCATCACGGTTTCGAGGTAGCCGTTGCTGGCCCAGTCCTTGTCGAAGCCCGGTGACTTGGCGGGGATGGTGATGTAGTCGGTGAGCTGTTTGACGATGTCGCCGTCCCACTGCCGGGTGGCATGGTCCAGGGCCTGGGCGGCGTCGAGCATGCCGTCGGGCATCTCGCGGTGCAGGGGTGCGTTCATGGAGGTCCTCGGGTAGCTGGAAAATTTTGTCAGCAGGCAATCCACCACTGTACGCCTGTCGCAAAAGTCGCGCTAGAGTGCGGATGTCACCCTTGGGGCCATCATGAACAAGAGCATTCGCGAAAACTCCCGCATACGCGCAGGCATCGGCGGCTGGACCTACGAGCCCTGGCGCGGCAACTTCTACCCCAAGGGGCTGGCTCACAGCAAGGAATTGGCGTACGCGGCAAGCCACCTCACGGCCATCGAGGTCAACGGAACCTACTACAGCACCTTCAAGCCGGAGACTTTTGCCAAATGGCGGGATGAAACGCCCGACGGCTTCATGTTCTCGCTCAAGGCCAACCGCTTTGCGACCAACCGCAGGGTGCTGGCCGACGCGGGTGAGTCCATCAGCCGTTTTGTGGGCAGCGGCATTGTCGAACTGGGTCCCAAGCTCGGCCCGCTGGTCTGGCAGTTCGCGCCGACCAAGCTGTTTGACCCGGATGACTTCGAGGCTTTCCTGAAGCTGCTGCCTGAGCGGGTGGGTGGTGTCGCGTTGCGCCATGCGCTGGATGTGCGGCATGAGAGCTTCATCGACCCGGCCTACCTGGCGCTGGCCCGCAAGTACAAATGCGCGACGGTGTTTACGGACTCCGATGACTATCCTTCGTTTGCGGACCTGACAGGTGATTTCGTCTATGCGCGGATGATGCGGACCGAGTCTGCTGTGAAGACGGGGTATGCGCCCAAGGCGCTGGACCGCTGGGCCGAGGCCGCAAAGACCTGGGCGGCCGGGGGTGAGCCGGCTGATGTGCCCTTGCTCGAAGATGCCGGTGCAGCTGCCCGGAAGAAAGGCGCAGCGCGTGATGTGTTCATGTTTTTCATCAGCGGGGCGAAGGAACGTGCGCCTGCTGCTGCTATGGGGTTGATTGAGCGGTTGAGCCGCTAGCTTCCTGGCTGGGCTGGGCTTCTGGTTTCTGCCCCGCTGGAAGGCGGTGATGGAGTTGGACGCCTTGAAACCAACCCTATTGCTTCGACTTCCACCTTCAGGCCAAAATGCAGAGGGCCCACCGGCACTACGGCGCGGGCGGGCTTTGATGCTCCGGCCCACTTGGCATACACCGTGTTGAAGGCCGGCCAGTTCTCCATGCTGTCGACATAGACGCGCACCTGCACCAGCTGGTCGACGGTGCTGCCTGCTGCTTCCAGTGCTGCGCGCACGTTGGCGAGCGTCTGCTCCGCCTGCGCTTCGAACGGCGCATCCACCAGCTTCACGCCTTCTGGTGTGATCGGCAACTGGCCCGAGATGAAGACGAGCCCGTTGACCACGACTGCATGGCTGTAATGGCCGCCAGGTGTGGCCATGGCGGAGGGGTTGATCCGTTGCAAGCCGGAGTCTGCTGCAACAGCCGTTTCGTTTTCACCAGCCATAAAAGCGCGTCCATGTTTCAACGCGGCCGTCTTCTGCCACCGCGTGGTACTCGGGGAACTGGGCGCCGGTGGCGCAGGCGTGGTTGGGCAGGATGCGCAGCTGCGTGCCGACGGGAAAGCGGCTGGCGATGTCCAGGTCGGGTTCGCCTTCGCGCGACAGGATCCCGTGCTCCTGGTTTGCGCCGGACAGGACGTAGCCTGCCTGCGGCACGCCTTGCAGGTCGCAGGCCAGGCCGTAGCCATAGTCGTGGCCTTGCTTCTGCGTGCCGCGATCGCGGCTCATGGCCATCCAGCCTGCATCGACGATGGCCCAGCCCTTGTCGGGCTGGTGGCCAATGACCGTGGTGAGTACGCTCAGGGCAACGTCCTCCGGGACGCAGACGCCGACGTTGGCCATGACGAGGTCGAAGAACACATAGACGCCGGCGCGCACCTCCGTCACGCCTTCAAGCTGCTGCGCTGACAGCGCCGTGGGCGTGGAGCCCACGCTGACCACCGCGCAGGGCAGGCCGGCTGCGCGCAGACGTTCGGCGGCCGTCACGCAGCCCGCGCGTTCCTGCTCGGCCATGGCCTGCAACGCCCGGGGCGTGTTGAGGTCGTAGCTCGATCCCGCATGCGTCATGACTCCGCCGAGCTTCATGCCGCCCTCGTGCAGGGCACGGCCCACATCAAGAAGGGCTGCTTCTGCAGGCTTGATGCCGGAGCGGTGACCGTCGGTGTCGATCTCGATCCAGACCTCGAACACCTCGTCATGGCCGCAACCAAACGCGGCAATGGCCTGTGCGCCTGCGACGCTGTCGGTAATGACTTTGAGCTGGCAGCCCTTGCGGCGCAGTGCGAGCGCCTGTGGCAGCTTGGCCGGCACCATGCCGACGGCATAGAGGATGTCGTTGATGCCGGCGGCATGGAACTGCTCCGCCTCCTTGAGCGTCGACACAGTGATCCCCTGCGCGCCGGCGGCAAGCTGGGCCTGCACGACTTCGACGCACTTGGTGGTCTTCACATGCGGGCGGAAGCGGACGCCGAGTTCATCCATGCGTGCCTGCATGCGCGCGATGTTGCGCACCATGCGGTGGCGGTCTATCAGCGCTGCGGGTGTGCCGAGGTATTGGAGAGTCATGGCCCCTGAATATAGCGCCTGGCAAGTGCATCATTTCCTCGCCTACCCCGGTCAGCATCGTCGCGGGATGCGACGGCAGACAGCGACCCTGCTGGGTATGCCCCTCCCCAGGCGACCTACCCTTTTCTCCGCGCTTTCAACAGATCCGCTGCGAGGTCGGTCCGCACGTCCTGGCGCGACACCATCTCCCTGACCACCCAGTCGATCTCGTCGCCGGTGGCGCCGGCCACGAGCGCGATGTTGCGCGCATGCAGGGCCATGTGGCCGCGCTGGATGCCTTCGGTCGCCAGGGCCCTCAGGGCGCCCAGGTTCTGCGCAAGCCCCACGGCGACCGCCACCTCGGCCAGCTCCTGCGCAGAGCGGATGGCCATGATCTTCAGTGACAGTTGCGCCAGCGGATGCGTCTTCGTCGCGCCACCAACGAGGCCGACGGCCATGGGCATTTCAATCGTGCCCACGAGTGCCCCGCCGGTGTCCTTCTCCCAATGCGTCAGCGAGGTGTAGCGGCCGCCGCGTGCGGCCCAGGTATGGGCGCCCGCCTCGACAGCGCGCCAGTCGTTGCCGGTGGCCACGATGACCGGGTCGATGCCGTTCATGATGCCCTTGTTGTGCGTGGCGGCGCGGTACGGGTCGATGGCGGCGAAGGTGTAGGCGTCGAGCACGCCTTCCACAATCTCGGCACCGGTCCGTTCCGCTGTCGTCAGCACCTCGGGCGTCAACCGTACCCGGGCGCGTGCGAGGCGCAGGTCGGCCAGGTTGGACAGGATGCGAAGCCGCACAGTCCCGCCGGTGATGGATTCCACCAGCGGTGACACGGCTTCTGCCATGGTGTTCACCGTGTTGGCGCCCATGGCGTCGCGCACATCGACGATCAGGTGCATCACCACCATGGCGCCGCGCGGGCTTTCGTCGAACACATGGACCTCGATATCCTTGCAGCCGCCGCCCAGGCTGATGAGCATCCTGTCGCGGCTGTTGGCCACGTCCAGGATCTCCGCCTTGCGGCCCAGCAGCGCATGGCGCGCACCGTACGGGTCCGTGGTGCCCAGTACCTGCACCTGCGCGCGCATGATGGGGCCGCTGCTGGACGTCTGGAAGCCGCCGCCTTCGCGCGCGAGCTTGGCCATGAAGGAAGCAGCTGCGATGACGGAGGGCTCCTCCACCACCATGGGCACCAGCACGTCGCGCCCGTTGACCAGGAAATTGCCGGCCACGCCGAAGGGCAGTTCGAAGGTGCCGATCACGTTCTCGACCATGCCGTCGGCACGGGCCAGGCTCAGGGCGCCTGGCTTTTCCAGCAGCTGCACATCTTCCGGCGACAACGCGCAGGCAGTGGCGATATGGGACATCCGCTGCGCGGGCGTCATGGCGCGGAAATTCGGGAGGCGGGAATCAGGGAAGGTCTGGGCAGCGGATGCCTGGGTCGATAGTGTCTGGGTCATGTTGTCCTCTTGCGGTCAATGAATCGCCGCAGGCCGTCCTTCGCCTCCGGCGATGTGAATGCGGTCTGGCCGAGAACGGCCTCCTGCCTGAAAGCCTCGCCCAATGGCAAGTGGCCAAGCGTCAGCGCCGCGCGCTTGATCACTTCCACCGCCACGCGGCCCTGGGCGGCGATGGAGCGCGCATACGCCAGCGCCACCTCCTGCAATTGCGCGGCGGGTACCACGCGGTTCAGCAGACCCATCTCGGCCAGCCGCGCCGCCTTGAAGCGCTCGCTCGTCAGCATGATTTCCATGGCGAAGGCGAAGGGAATCTGGCGCGTCAGGCGCACCAGCGTGCCGCCGGCCGGCACGAAGCCCATGGAGGCTTCCGGCAAGGCGAACTCCGCGGTGTCCGAGGCGACGCGGATGTCGGCTGCGAGCATGATTTCAAACCCCGCGCCCATGCACAGGCCGTTGATCGCGGCGACCACAGGCTTGTAGAAGCCGTCCTGCTTGATGTGCGCGCCATCCCATGCCGAAATGTCACTCGGTGAGGTCCGCACCTGCGCAGAAGGCCCTGTCGCCGCTGCCGGTCAGCAGGATCACGCGTACCGCCGTGTCGGCCTGGGCGCGCTCGAACGCCTGGCCGAGTTGCCCGTACATCGCCAGCGTCATCGCGTTGAGTTTTTCGGGCCGGTTGAAGCTGATGTGCGCCACGCCGGCATCGACGCGATACAGGATGGACATCAGATCACTCCCTGCCTGGCAAGCGCCGCGTAGTCCGCATCGCCCAGGCCCAGCCAGCCGCACAGCACGGCCTCGTTGTGCTCGCCGAAGCCGGGCGCGGAGCCGATGGCATTGGCGGGCGTCTTCGACAGTTTCATCGGGGTGCCGAACGCCTGGACTTCGTGGCCGGCCACCTGCACCGGCACCATCATCTGGCGGGCCAGGATGTGCGGGTCGTTCACCACCTCGGCGATGGTCTTGATGGGCGTCAGGGGGATCAGGTCACCGGCCAGTGCTTCCAGTTCGGCCTTGGTCCGGCTTGCGCACCAGCGGCGCACGATGGGCGCCACGCGGCGCTCGTACACGGCCTCGTCGAAGCGCTTGGCCATGGTGTCGATCTCGGGGTCGGCCGTGAGGCCGGGCTCGCCGAAAAGCCGGCAGGCCTCGCCCCAGAACTTGTCGGTATAGGCGCCAAAAAAAACATGGCCGTCCTTGCAGGCGTACTGGCCGTAGGGCCGCACGAACGGGTGGTCGTTGCCCAGAGGCTCGCCGATCTTGCCGGCCACGGTGTAGTTGACGATGGCATGCTCGGTCAGCGTCATCACCGAATCCTGCTGGGCAACGTCGATCATCTGGCCCTGCCCTGTGGCGCGCGCATGCAGCAGCGCGGCCAAGGCGGCGATGGCGGCGTAGAACGAGGCCGACAGGTCGCCGATGATGGTGCCCACGCGCAGCGGCGGCATGTTCTTCTCGCCATTGAGCGACCACAGCCCGCCGGTTGACTGGGCGCTGTTGTCGTAGGCGGGGCGTCTGGAGTTGGGGCCGAACTGGCCGAAGCCGCTGATGGACACATAGACCAGGCGCGGGTTCACCGCCAGCAGCGCCTCATGACCCAGGCCCATCTTGTCCATGGTGCCAGGGCGGAAGTTCTCGACGAGCAGGTCGGCCCTGGCCACCAGCTTGCGCAACAGATCCTTGCCGCCCTCGGTCTTGAGGTTCAGGCTCACGCCCAGCTTGTGACGGTTGTACTGCGCAAAGAACGCGCTGGCCTTGCCGCCCGCCTGCCCAGCCTCTCCCACCTGCCCTTCTTCCCCCACAAAAGGCGGGAAGCCCCGCACATAGTCAGGGTCCGACGGGTTCTCGATCTTGATAACGGTGGCGCCCAGGTCGGCCAGCATCATGGTGCAGTACGGTCCTGCGACGACGCGTGTGATGTCGATCACGACCACGCCCCGCAACGGCCCGGTGCCCAGCGGGAGTGCCTGGGGAAGTGGGATCTCAGTGTTGTGCACGTGATTCGCTTTCGGGAGGTTCCTGTTGGGGCGCCGCGGTCACGGCCATCGCATCACGCCCTGCTGCGGAAATTGCGCCGCGCTCAATGTGCAAGGTCTCGCTCTGGATGCCATCGAGCAACGCGCCGTTGGACTCGGTGACGACCACGCACAGGTTCGGCCGGCTGGCGCGCAGCCCCTTGAGCGAGTTGCCGTATTGCTCGGCCAGCGCCGGTGCCAGGCCCTGGAAAGGCTCGTCGAGAAAGACATAGCGCTCGCCCACCATCAGCGCACGCGCCAGCGCGACGATCTTTCCCTGGCCGCCGGACAGCGCCGCGCCAGAGCGTTCCAGCATGGGCGTGAGCTGCGGCACCAGCGCCAGCACTTCATCCAGCCGTTGCGAGGTCGCGGCCTTGCCGATGCGCTGAACATCGCAGGGCAGCGTGACGTTCTCGCGCACGGACAGGGTCGGCAGGATCACGCGGTCCTCCGGCGCGTAACCGAAACCTGCTGCCGCGCGGCGGTGCGGCGCCTGCTGGGTGATGTCCTGCCCGTCCAGCGAGATGCTGCCCGAGACCGGCGCCACCAGCCCCATGAGCGCGCGCAGGAAGGTCGTCTTTCCGGCACCGTTGCGCCCGACGATGGCAACGGTGCGGCCAGCCGGCAGCGACACGCAGACGTTGCGCAGAACCCGGTGGCCGGCGAGGTCGACGTGAAGGGATTCGACCTTGATCATTTGCTGCCCAGCACTTCCCTGCGGACGATCGGGTCCGCAAATACCTCTTCAGGCTTGCCGTCGGCGGCGATGCGCCCGTCGATCCACGCCGCCACCCGCGTGGCGTACCTGAGCACGATGTCGGTGTCATGCTCCACGAACCAGCTCGTGACCTTGCGCTCGTCCAGCGCACGCATCAGCGTGTCCATGACCGCATGCTTTTCTTCCGAAGCCACGCCGCTGGTGGGTTCGTCCATGATGACGAGCTGCGGCTCAAGCATCAGCGTGATGGCCACATCCAGCAGCTTGCGATGCCCCTCGGGCAAGGCGGTGACGGGTTCATCGGCATGCTCCCTGAGCTCCACCAGTTCCAGCATTGCCATCACGGCCTTCTGGTCCACTGCCTGCGACAGCGGCCTGAACCAGGAGGCCTGGCCCGCGCGGCCCACGGCGCCCAGCTCCAGGCACTGGCGGACCGTGTGCTCCAGGAACAGCTGCGGCAGCTGGAAGGACCGGCCGACCCCAAGGCGCGCGATCTGGCGCGGCCCCAGTGTGGTGATGTCGCGCCCGGCCAGGAACACCTTGCCCGCGCTGGGCCGGATGTAGCCGGTGCAGATGTTGATGAAGGTGGTCTTGCCCGCGCCGTTGGCACCGATGACGGCCAGCCGCTCACCGGGGTGCAACGAGAAGTTGATGCCGTCAGCAGCCGTGATGCCGCCAAACTTCAACGTCAGGCCTTCGGTGCGCAGGAGCGGCCCGGCACTGAGGGGTTTCGCCTGCGGGCTCATGAGGTACTGTCCCTGGTGGACGCGACGGATGCATCCGCGGCGGAAGCTGCGGGCGCGCGCTCGCGTTCTACGGGTGCAGCGCCTTTGCGGTGCGGACGCCGCCGCGCCATCAGCCCGTCCGGCGCGAAGAAGAGCACGGCAATCAGCGTGCCGCCCAGCAGGACCTGCCAGGCATTGGTGAAGTACGCGGCCGCCACCAGCTTGATGATCTCGAACACCGCCGCGCCCAGGAAGGCGATGAACACATACTCCCCCGAGCGCAGCCAGTGGCCGGCCTCAGGCGTGACCAGGCCCTGCACCAGCGCCAGCAGCACGCCCGACAGGCCCACCAGCCCGGCCGACACCACATAGCCCTGCACAAGCACGCGCCGGGCCGACACACCGATGTATTCAAGGCGGGTCTCGTTGGTTTTGATGGCTGCCAGCAGTTGACCTGCAGCGGAGTCGAAGTAGCGCTGCACCGCCCACCGCACAGCCAGGGAAAGCGCGACCACCAGCAGCAGCATGGCAATTTCAAAATCGCCCCGGTCGAGTGTCATGCCCAGGATGGGCGGCCGCTCGAACCTCAGGCCATCCGTGCCACCGGTGTACGAGTAGAGCTTGCCAATCAGCGAGACCAGCACCATGGAGATGCCAAGGTTCAGCATGCCGAAGAAGATGCCGCGGTATCGCGAGAGGAAGGCCGAGGCCACCGCCCCACACACCACACTGGCGAGCAGGCCGGCCAGCAGCAGCAGCAGCGCATCCGTGCCCGGGAAGCGGCGCGCAAGGAAGGCGGCCGAGTAGCCGCCGACGGCCGCATACATCGCGTGGCCGAACGACACCTGGCCTGCGCGCATCAGCACCGTGAGGCCCAGCGCCGCCAGCCCGAAGCACAGCAGCGTGATCGCCGGAATGCGCGCCCAGGGCAGCGCCAGCCCGACTGCGACGAGCAAGATGGCCGATGCAGCAACCACCCGTTGAACGGACAGGTGGCGCATGAAAGAGTGCGGGAGGAAGCGCATCAGATCCTCCGGGTGGCCGCCACACTGAACAGGCCGTGCGGCCGGATCAGCAGGACAAGCACCATCATCAGGTAGGGCATGACGACTTCCAGCTCCGGGACGGTGTAGACCGCAATCGAGCGTGAAACACCAATGAGCACGGCCGCAATCAGAGCGCCCGTGACCTGGCCCAGGCCGGCGGTGGCGATCACGGCAAAGGAAGTGACGATCATCTCCGCGCCAAGGCCGGGGACGAACGAGGTAGTGGGCACCGACAGCGCGCCGCCCAGGGCACCGAGTGCGCCGGCCAGCGCAAAGGTCAGCGTCCCCACGCGTGCGGCGTCAATGCCCAGTGCGGTGGCGACCTCGCGGTTGTGGATGACAGCCACGATCTGCTTGCCGGCGATCGAGTAGCGCAACAGGTATTGAAGCAACACGTAGGCGAGGACCGCAACACCGGGAACCAGGTAGAGTTGGTAGTTCATGAAGTTCACGCCGAGGAGCTGCGACGTTCCGAGGCGTGACGTGATTTCGCTTGCGGTCATCGGTGTCGCGCCCCAGATCATTCGCTGCACATCTTCCAGCACCATGAACACCGCGAAGGTCACCAGCAGCTGCAGGATGGGGTCGCGGTCCTGGAAGTGCCGCAACAGCAGCACCCGCAAGCCCGCGCCCAGCAGGCTGCCGACCACCAGCGCCACCGCGAACAGCGAGGCCACGAGCAGCAGCGTGGAAGGTTGCCTGGGCAGCAGCCACATCACCACGCTGGCGGCACTGTAGCCGCCGATGGCGTAGAGGCTGCCGTGCGCCACATTGATGACGCCGAACACGCCGCAGATCAGCGTGAGCCCCAGGGAAACCAGGAAGAGCAGGCCGGCGTAGGACAGGCCGTCCACCACGGCCAGCATCAGCAGGTCAGTGTTCATTGATGGGAGGCGCAGTCAGGTGGAGTTGGTGCTTGGTGCGTCATCTGTCCGGGCGTCGTCAACCCTGGATCAGTTGCCCACGCGCTTGATCTGCGGATGGCTGACGAGCGAGGGCTTGAGCGTCTTGACCCAGTCTACGGACTTCTGTCCCACGGGCGCTGCAACGATGTCGGCCGGGAAGTAGTGCAGCTGCCCCACGACAGGGAAGGGATGCGCCGGGTCTGTGCGGGTCACGCCGTACAGCTGTCCCTGCAGCGCCTGTCCGTCCTCGCGCATGCGGATCGTGCGCGACAGGCCGCGGTACTCCAGCTTCTGCAGTGTGGCCGCGAGCTGCTCGGTCGTCGGCCACTGGCCCTTGTTGGCGGCAATGGCCTGGCGGTAGGCGGACGAGGTGGCATTGAGCGCCTGCACCATGTGGTACACGGCGAAATTGGGGTAGGCGCCCGTTTTGGCCTTGAACTTCTGCACGAAGGACTTCGTGGCCGCATCGTTGGCAAATTCCGGGTCGGCGAAATAGCCGTCACCCACAAAGCCCACCAGCACACCCGGCGGGATGGCTTTCCCCAGACGCTCCAGCGACGAGTCCGCCAGTGGCAGGACGAAGGTGGACTGCGTCAGCAGTCCGCGTTGGGAAGCCTGTCGCAGGAAGGTGTCCAGGTCGCCGCCCCAGGCGGTGGACAGCACCACGTCTGGCTTGAGCGCCTGCAGGCGCGTGACTTCCGTGGAGAAGTCGGGTGCACCGAATTTGGGGAACATCTCGGCGACCACCTTCACGTCGGGCCGCAGGGCCGCCAGCGTCTTGCTGAAGATCTCCCAGGAATCGCGGCCCCAGGCGTAGTCCTGGTTCACCACGGCAATGGTCTTGAAGTCGGGCTTGACGCGCAGCAGGTGCAGCACGGCGGCGACCATTTCCATCGTTGCATTGGGGCCGGTGCGAAACACGTACTTGTAGCGGCGCTCCTCCATGACCTTCTCCGACGAGCACTCCCAGATGATGTTGATCACCTTGAGGTCCTCCGCCACCGGCGCCAGCGACATGCAGTACCCGCTGGAGATGGCCGCCATCATCACCTTCTCGCCCGGCTCCTGCGCAAGGCGGCGGTATTCAGAGAGGAACTTGTCGGCGCCCTGGCCCTCGTCAATCCATGTCGGCTTGAACTTCACGCCGTCAATACCGCCCGCGGCATTGAAATCCTCGATCCACATCTCGGCGGCCACCTTGGCCGGCGCCCCGAGCACCGACGCGGGACCCGTCATGAAGGTGCTCATGCCGAGCTTGATTTCCTGGGGTTTGGCAGCTTGCGCCAGCGCGTTGCCGCCGGCGGCAGCGGTGAGGGCCGCAAACAGCACGGCGGCGAGTCGGGTGATTGGTTTCATTGGTTTGTCTCCAGCTTGTTGGCACTGCGCACGTTGTGTGCAAAGTGACTATATGGTGCTGGCGACCGTCTGCCGAAACAATGTGTTGAACCTACATGTTGCGCACCATCTCATGGTGGTTTTACACTGCGCCTCCCGCGTCCCCGCATTCACCAAAGGGTTTTCCCGCATGCATGCTCCAGACACGATCACGCTTGACGACCCTGCGGTCCAGCCGGAACTCCTCGCGATGTTGCAACGCAATGCAAGCCAGCGTGAACGTGCCTTGCTGGTGGTCCTTGAGACGGCCCACGACCTCACCGCAATCCGTGATGTGGAGCTGGTGCTGCAGGCCATCGTGCAGCGTGCAAGGCAGATCTTTGCCTCCGACATCGGCTACCTCACCCACTACGACCGCGTGCGCAACGACTTCTACATCCGCGCGACCGACGGTGTCATCTCCGAACGCTTCAAGAACGTGCGGGTGCCGCTGGACCACGGCATCGCCGGCCATGTGTTCCGCAACAAGATGCCCTATCACTCCACCAGCTACCTGGCGGACCAGGGCTTTGCCCATGACCGGCAGATCGACCTGGCCGTCAAGGATGAAGGCGTGAAGTCATTGCTCGGCGCACCGTTGATGGTGGGCAACCAGTGCATCGGCGTGCTGTGCATCTGCGACCGCCAGATCCGGGCGTACGCGCCCTGGGAAGTTTCCATGCTGGCCACGCTGGCGGCGCATGCATCGGTGGGCATCGAGAACGCGCGCCTCTTCCAGGAGGCGCAAGTCGCGCTGCAGCAGGCCAGCGAGGCCAACGACCGCCTGCACCGGCAGGCCCAGGAAATCGAATCGGCCGCGAATGCGCATGAGCAGATGACCAAGCTGGTGGCGCGCGGCTGCCCGGTGACAGACATCCTGGCAATGGTCGCGGGCCTGCTGGGCGGCCATGTTGCATTGCTGGACGAAGCGGAGCGCCTGGTGCATCTCATGCCGCCGGCCGGGAATGACGGTGTGTCGGGCCCTGCACCCGCATCCCAGGAGGCGCCGGCCGCACTGGAGGCACTGCTGGCCGACACGCAGGTTGAAGACCTGTTGCACCGCGCGCTGTCAGACAGCAGGATGTCGGGCCGTTCGCAACTGGCGTGGCAGGGCAGCCGCGGCTTCATCCGGGTCGCCGCCCTGATGGGTGCTGACCGGCTCATTGGCGCCATGGTGATCTTCTCGCCATCGGACATCAGCGACACGCAGGTACGGACTTTTGAGCGTGGCGCACTGGTCGCAGGCGTGGTGCTGCTGTCGCAGGAGCGCAGCGAGCTGGCCTCCAGCACCGAAGCAGCCGCCACCATCCGCGCCCTGCTCAGCTGGCAGCAGGAGAGTGCCCAGGCGCTGCAGGCGCGCATGCAGCCACACGGCATCGACGTGCAGGCGCCCATGCGGATGCTGGTGCTGGCCGTCGAGGGCCGCCACATCGAGTACGCCCTCCGGCGCCTGCGCAGCCAGGGCATCCCCGCCGGCGTCCTCGTTGAAGAGTACGACGGCCTGATCGTCGCCATCATTGCCGGGACGAGCTTCGAATCCTTCCGGCAAATGGCGCAGACCGGCGTGCTCAAGGACCCCAAGCTGAAAATGATCGGCGTGTCGTCCGGCGTGCTGAAGCGCCTGGACGAGCTGCCCCGGTGCTTCGGCGCGCTCAAGCGCGGCCTGGACATCATGCGCATCCTGGGCCGCACCGGCGAGATCGTGGCCGAGGCTTCGCTGGCGATGTATGGTCTGCTGTTCGAGCAACGGCAGGCTGGCGATGTGGCCGCCTTCATCGACAACGCCGCCGGACCCTTGCTGGTCCATGACGCCAGGCGAAAATCCGAGCTGGCTGTGACGCTCCTCTCCTACCTTGAGAATGCCTACAACGCCAGGTTGACTGCCGACAGCCTGGGCATCCACATCAACACCCTCAGGCAACGGCTTGAAGCCATCGATGACCTGCTGGGCGACTGGCGCCATGGGGGGCGGGCGCTGGAGCTGCACATGGCCCTGCGGATTCACCGGCTTCAGCAGGGCTTGAGCGGCGATCTTCCGGACGCATCTGCACGCACCTGACCCGGCCCTTCAGCGCCAGGGCGCAAGCCAGCCCAGGCCTGCTGACGAGCCCCCCGGTTGCCCGCCGAGCCTCGGCCGGTATTCACAGCCGACCCACCCCTGCCAGCCGCACGCCTTCGACACCTCGTCGATCACGCTGAACAGGTAGGGGTAGTTCACCTCGCCAAGGTCCGGCTCATGTCGCTCGGGCACCCCGGCAATCTGGAAGTGGCCGACGCGGCCCGTCGGCAGGTACTTGCGGATTTTCATGGCCACGTCGCCCTCGACGATCTGGCAGTGGTACAGGTCCATCTGCACCTTGAGGTTGGGCGCGCCGACTTCTTCGATGATTTCGTGCGCGTGGTCCTGGCGGTTCAGGAAGAAGCGCGGGATGTCGCGGGTGTTGATGGGCTCGATCAGCACATCGCGCCCGGCCTTCGCTGCTTCGCTTGCAGCCCAGCGCAGGTTGGCCACATAGGTGGGGCGGCAGGTATCGCGTTCCACACCTTCGGGTACCAGGCCTGCCATCAGGTGGATGCGCGGGCAGTCGAGCACTTCGGCGTATTGCAGCGCCAGCGCGAACGCGCTGCGGAACTCCGTCTCGCGGCCAATGACGCTGGCCATGCCGCGGTCCATGACTTCGACAGCTTTGGCCACTGATGCGGTGTCGGTCCCGCCGGGGGGCGCGTTGAACAGCACCTGCTGCAGGCCATTGCCCTTGAGCCGCGCGGCAAGCTCCTGCGCCGGCCAGGCATAGGGAAATAGGAATTCCACCGCCTTGAAGCCATCCTTTGCCGCCGCCTCGAAACGGTCGAGAAAAGCGTGCTCTGCATACATCATGGACAAGTTGGCGGCGAACTGGGGCATGGTTGTATTCGGATGATGGGGGTTCAGGGGTTGCGCGGCATGCAGGCGTTCGGGAAATATCGCGGACTTGCACACCGCTGCACCGGTTCATGTACCAGGTCCATGGCCGGACAGGTTGACATCACCAGCGCGCGCCAAACGCCGAACGCAGCTCGCCGAGCTGCTGGTCGTCCAGAGCGCGCGGCGCGGGCCGGGTCATGTGCCAGAGCCTCGCCGTTTCCTCCAGCTCGTCCAGCACCGCCATGGCGGCGGCAGGTGTGTCGTGCCAGACGTTGGGCCCCAGGCGCTCCAGCATGACGGCGCGGATGGGCGTGCCATTGTTTCCGTACAGCGCAATGGCATCGGCCACGCGCTGCGCCGCTTCAGTCGAGCCCGGCCGGCTGTAGGGAATGAGCGGCACATGGCCGACTTTCATCACGAAGTAGGGCGTCAGGGGCGGCAGCAGTTCCTCACCGCATGGCAACAGCGTGAGCGCGACACAATGCGTGCTGTGGGTGTGGATGACACAACGCGTGCCGGCGTCAAAGGGCGCCGCGGCAGCGTAGATGCGCATGTGCAAGGCCAGCGTTTTGCTGGCCTTGTCACCGCTGCGCTGGCGGCCGTCCAGGTCTGTGCTTGCAAGGCGCGCCGGGTCAAGAAAGCCCAGGCATGCATCGGTTGGCGTGATGAGGTAGCCGTCATCAAGGCGCATGCTGATGTTGCCTGCGCTTGCATGGACAAGGCCGCGGTCGAACAGGCTCTTGCCGACCCTGCAGATTTCCTCGCGCGCCTGTGCTTCTGTCATGCCAGCATCGTAAAGGCTTTGGTGAAGAAGTCGTCCGTGCCGAAATTGCCCGACTTGAGCGCCAGGTGCAGGCCTTCGCCGGATTCAGAGGACGGATGCGAATGACACCAGGGCACGCCGGGGTCAATCTGTGCGCCGATCTTCATCTGGCTGATGCCCAGCGCCTTCACACAGGCGCCCGATGTCTCGCCGCCCGCCACGATGAGCTGCCTGACACCACGCGCGACCAGGCCGCGCGCGATGGCCGCGAGTGTCCGCTCGATCATGGCTCCCGCGGCTTCGGCGCCCAGACGTTGCTGGACCGTTGCCACGTCCCCCGCAGCGGCTGTTGAATAAACCAGAACCGTGCCATGGGGCACGAGCGGTGCCGCCCAGGCCAGGGCCTGCGCAGCCGGATCCAGGCCCGCTGCCAGCTGGTCGGCAACAACCAGGGGATCCAGCGCGAACGCCGGGCGCCCGCTCGCGATGAACGCCGCGACCTGCCGGTTGGTCGCCTGTGAACAGCTGCCGGACACGACCGCGCGCAAGCCGCGTGCCCTGGGCAATGCACCGGCCTGCGATGAAGGGACGATGCCGAAATTGGCAGGCAGGCCAATGGCCACGCCTGAGCCCGCCGTCACCAGCGGCATGCCCTTGAGCGCGGCGCCCAGGCTGTGCAGGTCGTTGTTGGACACCGCATCGACGATGGCGATGCCCACGCCATCGGCCTGCAAGGCGCTGATACGTTGGCGGATGGCGGCAACACCCTGCGCCACTGCCCTGTGGTCGATCAACCCCACCTTGCGCCGGCACTGCGCCTGCATCACGCGCACGAGGTTCGCGTCGGTCATGGGCGTCAGCGGGTGGTTCTGCATGCCGCTTTCATTGAGCAGCAGGTCGCCCACAAAAAGGTGGCCCTTGAAA
>CAZFKW010000002.1:0-1976 GCA_964519795.1 uncultured Ramlibacter sp.
TGCGCGCCGGCTGGTTCACGCCCACCGAGGCGGCCGTGGTGGCCGTGTTCTACGGCCTGTTCGTCGGCATGGTGGTCCACCGCACCATCAAGGTCCGCGACCTGTTCATCATCCTGCGTGAGTCGGGCGAGCTGTCGGCCATCATTTTGCTGGTGGTGTCGCTGGCCGGCATCTTTGCGTTCTCGCTGTCCACGCTCGGCGTGATCGACCCCGTCACCAACGCCATCGTCAACTCGGGGCTGGGCGAGTATGGCGTGCTGGCCCTGCTGATCCTGCTCCTGATCACGGTGGGCATGTTCCTGGACGGCGTGTCCATCTTCCTCATCTTCGTGCCGCTGCTGTGGCCCATCGTCCAGTACTACAAGTGGGACCCGGTCTGGTTCGGCGTGATCCTCACACTCAAGGTGGCGCTGGGCCAGTTCACGCCGCCGCTGGCGGTCAACCTCATGGTGTCCTGCCGGATTGCCGGCGTGCGCATGGAAGAAACCGTGCGCTGGGTTGGTTGGATGCTGTTCTCGATGTTCCTCGTGATGGTGGCCGTCATCGCGTGGCCCGAACTGGCGCTGTGGTTGCCGCGCTATCTCGGTTACTAGGCCGGACCCGATTCCCTGTTTTTACCCAAAGGAGACTGTTGTCATGAAATTCCGTAGATCCCTCGTTGGCCTGCTGGCCGCCGCCGCCCTCATGGGCTCGTTCGCCACATCAGTGGCTGCACAAACCTACAAGTCCGAATACCGCATGTCGCTCGTGCTCGGCCCGCCGACGCCCTGGGGCATGGCAGGCAAGATCTGGTCCGACCTCGTGAGGGAGCGCACGGCCGGCCGCATCAACATCAAGCTCTACCCCGGCGTTTCGCTGATCCAGGGCGACCAGACGCGCGAGTTCAGCGCGCTGCGCCAGGGCGTCATCGACATGGCCGTGGGCTCGACCATCAACTGGTCGCCCCAGGTCAAGGAGCTCAACCTGTTCTCGCTGCCCTTCCTGATGCCCGACTATGCCGCCATCGACGCGCTGACCCAGGGGGATGTGGGCAAGCGCATCTTCGCCACGCTGGACAAGTCGGGCGTGGTGCCGCTCGCCTGGGGGGAGAACGGCTTC
Source organism: uncultured Ramlibacter sp. (assembly GCA_964519795.1). Taxonomy (GTDB): domain Bacteria; phylum Pseudomonadota; class Gammaproteobacteria; order Burkholderiales; family Burkholderiaceae_C; genus JACMQX01. Next base: position 1,099 of record CAZFKW010000002.1, read on the forward strand.
CGCGAGGTGACCAACTCCAAGAAGCCGATCAGGTCGCCCGCTGACCTGAAGGGCATGAAAATCCGCGTGGTCGGCTCGCCGATCTTCTCGGACATGATGACCGCATTCGGCGCCAACCCCACCCAGATGAGCTGGGCCGATGCGCAACCAGCGCTGTCCAGCGGTGCCGTGGACGGCCAGGAGAACCCGCTGTTCCTGTTCACCATTCTCAAGATGCACAACGTCGGCCAGAAGTTCGTCACCACCTGGGGCTATGTGGCTGACCCGCTGATTTTCGTGGTCAACAAGGACATCTGGGCTTCCTGGTCCAAGGCTGACCAGGAGATCGTGCGCCAGGCGGCCATCGAGGCTGGCAAGCAGGAAATCGTGCTCGCCCGCAAGGGCCTGGTCGAGGAAGGCAAGCCCGTGCTCAAGGACATCGCCGGCATGGGCGTGACGGTGACCAGCCTGACCCCGGCCGAGCGCGAAGCCTTCGTGCAGGCCACCCGCCCTGTGTACACGAAGTGGAAGGCCACCGTGGGCGCTGACCTCGTGAACGCTGCCGAGAAGGCCGTGGCTGCGCGCAAGAAGTAAGGCCTGGGCCTTCGCATGAAGAGCCTCCCTGCGGGAGGCTTTTTTGATGGGCAGCAGCACTATGATCGGTCCCATGCCGCTGTTCAGCTGGTTCCGTCCATCATCCGCGCCTGCGCCCGACGATTCCGCCGCAGTCAGGCGGCGTGGCGCGGAGCATTTCGCCCGCGGTGAGCTGGACGCTGCGGCCCGCTGCTTTGAACAGGCTCTGGCGCTGGACCCATTGAGCGCACCTGCCAGCTTCAACCTCGGGCTGGTGCGCCATGCACAGGGCCGGCTGGACGAAGCCGCGCATGCATTTACCCAGG
>CAZFKW010000002.1:1986-9030 GCA_964519795.1 uncultured Ramlibacter sp.
TGGCAGACGGATGCCGGCATGGCGGACGCTTTGCAGAACATCGGCGGCATCCGGCTGGAGCAGGGCGACCTGCCGGCCGCCATCAGCCACCTGCGCCGCGCGCTTGAGGCCGACCCTTCACTTGACGGACTGCATGGCGACCTGTGCCTGGCGCTGTTCCGGAAGGGAGATCTGGCTGAAGCGTCCAGGGTCATTGCACAAGGCATTGGGCGCGATCCGGGCAACGCCCGGTACCACGCCTTGCAGGGTAACCTGTTCATGCAGCAGGACTTGCCGGCAGAGGCGGTCCAAAGCTACCGCCGCGCGCTGGCACGGGAGGGAAGCAACCCCGGCTTTCACTACAACCTGGGACTGGCGCACGCCGCCACCGGCGCTTATCCGGAGGCCTTGCGCAGTTTTGACGATGCTGTGGCGCTGGACCCCGCCAATGCGGAGGCACACAAAAGCCGTGGTGTCGCCCTGATGAGCCTGCAGCGTCCTGCCGAGGCCCTGCAAGCCCAGGACCGTGCACTCGCGATCGCACCCAACGACCCCGCCGCACATTTCAGCCGGGCCATTGCGCTGACCGCGCTGCGCCGCCATGACGATGCCCATACCGCATTTGCCCGCTCACTTGAGCTGGACGCGGGCAACACCGAGGCGCACAACAGCCGTGGCCTGCTGTTCAGTGCCCAGGCGCGCCATACCGATGCGCTGGCCTGCTTTGAGCGCGCCTTGCAACTTCAGCCCGGCCACGCCGATGCGCTGGCCAACCGCGCCATGACGCTTGGCCAGCTGGACCGGCGCGAAGAGCAGGTGACGGCCTTTGAGGACCTGCTCGAAGCCGTGCCGGACTATCCCTATGGCGTGGGCTTCCTGTTGTCAGCGCGAATGCATGCCTGCGACTGGACCGACAGGCAGCCGCTGATTGACAGGGCGGCGCAGGCCATCCGCGCTGGCAGACGCGCCATCGTCCCGTTTGCCTGGCTGGCCCTGAACGGAAGTGCGCAGTCACAGCTCGAATGCAGCCGTATCTACGCGGCCGACAAATACCCCATCCAGGACCGGACAGTGTGGCAGGGCGAGCGCTATGCGCACGACAGGATCCGCATTGCCTACCTCTCTGCCGACCTGCACAACCATGCCACCGCCTACCTGATGGCGGAACTCTTCGAACAGCACGACAGGGAGCGCTTCGAAACCATCGCACTTTCGTTCGGCCCGGACACGCCCGGCGAGATGCGCAGCCGCCTCAAGCGTGCATTCACGCGATTTGTGGATGTGCGCAGCATGAGCGATCATGAGATCGCACTGATGATGCGCGAGATGGAAATAGACATTGCGGTGGACCTCAAGGGCTTCACGACCGATGCGCGCACGGGTGTATTCACCCACCGGGGTGCGCCGGTCCAGGTGAGCTGGATCGGCTACCCCGGCACGCTCGGTTCGGCGTGCATGGACTACATCATTGCGGATGCCCAGGTCATCTCCCCCGATGTGGAGCAGTGCTATGACGAAAAGGTCGTGTACCTTCCTGGCAGCTACCAATGCAACGACTCGCAGCGGCGCATCGCGCCTGATACACCCACGCGCAAGGACCAGGGACTGCCGCAGCACGGGTTTGTATTCTGCTGCTTCAACAACAACTACAAGATATCCCCCGAGGTGTTCGACGTCTGGATGCGCCTGTTGCAGAAGGTGCCAGACAGCGTGCTGTGGCTGTTGCAGGATAACGAACTCGCGGCCAGGAACCTGCGTGCAGAGGCCGTACGCCGCGGCGTGGCGCCAGAGCGCCTGGTGTTCGCGCCGCGCGCCCCGCTGGACGCACACCTGGCGCGCCACCGGCTGGCTGACCTGTTTCTCGACACACTCCCCTACAACGCCCACACCACCGCCAGCGATGCACTGTGGGCCGGCCTGCCGCTGCTCACCTGCAAAGGCGAGGCGTTTGCCGCACGCGTCGCAGCCAGCCTGCTGCACGCTGTGGGGCTCCCTGAACTGGTGACGCACAGCCTTGGGGAATACGAATCACGGGCGCTGAAACTGGCGACCTCACCGGCACAGCTCCAGGCAATCAAGGACACGCTGGCCTGCAACCGGAACAAGGCGCCATTGTTCGACGCCGAACGGCTCGCCCGACATCTCGAAACAGCCTGCAAAACAATGTGGGAACGCTCACAACGCAGCGAAGCACCCACGACCATCGCCATAAGCGCTGCGCCCGACGACACATCGCCGTCAGCCTGCGGGGAAGCATGCCAAACCCCACCCTGATTCAAACCAGCAGTGCAGGCTCCCGCATCTGCTCCAGCTGCTCTTCCAGCATCTGCACCTGACCCTGCCAGTAGTCGCTGGAGCCAAACCACGGAAAGGCCATCGGAAATGCCGGGTCGTCCCAACGGCGCGCCAGCCAGGCGCTGTAGTGAACCAGGCGCAGCGTGCGCAGCGGCTCGATCAGGTCAAGCTCGCGCCGGTCAAACTCGCGGAACTGCTCGTAGCCTTCCACCAGCACGCTGAGCTGGCCGCTGCGCTGGGCGCGGTCGCCAGACAGCAGCATCCACAGATCCTGCACCGCCGGGCCGGTGCGCGCGTCATCCAGGTCCACAAAATGCGGCCCGCCGCCGGGCCGGTCCGTGGGGGTCCAGAGAATATTCCCGGGGTGGCAGTCGCCGTGCAGGCGAATGGGGCGAAAGGTCCTGCGATCGCCATCCAGGCCGCTGGCAGCAATCGCGTCGAGCGCCTTCTGGCAAGCGTCAGCCCACAAGGCCTGTACATCCAGCGGCACCTTCCCGTTGGCCAGCAGCCACTCGCGCTGCTGCGTGCCAAACGACTGCAAGTCCAGCGCGGGCCTGTGCTCGAACGGCCGCGCCGCGCCCACCGTGTGGATGCGCGCGAGGAAGCGACCGATCCATTCCAGCACCTCAAAGTCATCCAGCTCTGGCGAGCGGCCGCCCCGGCGCGGGCTCACACTGAACATGAAGCCGCCAAAGCTGTGCAGTGTCTTGCCACCCAGCAACAGCGGTCCCACTGCGGGAATCTCGGCGGCCATCAGCTCGGCGGCAAAGGCATGTTCTTCCATGATCTGCGCCTCGCTCCAGCGGCCGGGCCGGTAGAACTTGGCGACGACGGCATCAATATCCTGCACGCTGCCGGTGCTCGCCGCGCCTTCCATCGCTTCCTCCAGATGAACCAGGTAGACGCGGTTCTCATAAGAGCTCAGGGCGGTCAGCCGCCCGTCGCCAAACAGGCCCACACTGGCCAGCGCGTCCATAACCATGTCAGGCGTCAGGACTTCATAGGGGTGAAGGAAGGTGCTGGTTGTAACGGGTGACGCCATCGCGACATTGTCCCCGTTTAAAACGGGCAAGTGCCCTTGTCAAGCCTCGTCGATTGAACTAAGCTAAGTTCAGTTAAGAAAGTGAATTTGGTTTCATCCGGGATCCCGGCAAAGCGGCCCCGGCGCAATGGCAAGACAAGGAGTGAAGGTTTGAGCAATGACAACCCGCTGCTGGGCACCTGGCACCTGGTGCGATGGGACATCACCTATGGCGACGGCCGCGCGCCCACGCTTCCGTTCGGCGGTGGCGCCAGCGGCCTCATCATTTACACGGCGGATGGAACCATGAGCGCATGCATTGCGCGCGCCGGGCGCAAACCATTGTCCAGTGACAGCGTGCGCAGCGCGCCCGAGAGCGAGCGGCTGGCGGCTTTCGAGAGCTTCTTCGCCTATGCGGGACCCTATGCGATCCGCACCAGCGGCGGCCGGCAGCAGGTGGTGCACACCGTGGTGCAGTCGCTCAACCCGAACTTTGTCGGCACCGAGCAGGTCCGCAACATGGACTTTGCGGAGAACGGGGAACTGACGCTGTCCGCGTCCGATACCGTGCCGGGCACCGATGTGGCGCGGCACCACCGCCTCGTCTGGGCGCGGAGGCCGCACCAGTGAACGCCATGAACGCCATAAACGCGACGAACCCGATGACCACGTCAAACCTCTTTGAAAAGCACCGCGCCGTGTTTGAGCGCGCAGGCCAGGCCTGCCGCGAGCGCCACTGCTGGAGCCCCTACCCCGAGATGCCGTCCAGGTACCCGGACTCGGCCGCCGCACAGGAAAAAGGCCTTGCCGCCTTTAATGCCCACCACGGCTCGCGCTTCTTCCTCGACCAGCCGGCAACAGTGAGCGAAGTGGGCGAGGAAGTCTCGCCCTACACTCAGCAGCCGCTGGACATTCTCTATCCGCAGGCCGATGTGGAAATGCTGTTTCACGCCGCAGAAAAGTCCATTGCCTCCTGGGCCGCGGCTTCCATCGAAACGCGCATCGGCGTGCTGATGGAAGTGCTTGATGTCATCTACCGTGACCATTTGTTCGAGATCGCCAATGCGGTGATGCACACCGCCGGCCAGAGCTTCAACATGGCCTATGCCGGCTCCGGCGTGAATGCGCTGGACCGGGGCATTGAGGCCCTGGTGTATGCAGGGCAGGCGATGCGTGCGGTGGCACCAGCGGCGCGCTGGGAGCGCAAGTTCGGCGCGGCCAGCATCGCACTCGACAAGACCTATCGCCTGGTGCCGCGCGGCGTGGCCGTGTGCTTCTCGTGCGCCAGCTTTCCCACATGGAACGCCTGGCCCTCGATGATGGCGAGCCTGGCCACCGGCAATGCCGTCATCGTCAAGCCCCACCCTGCCACGGTGTTGCCCATGGCCATCAGCGTGAAGGTGTTCCGCAAGGTGCTGGCCCAGGCAGGCTTTGACCCGAACCTCGTGACCATGGCGCTGGACACAGCAGCTGAGCCCATCGGCAAGCTGCTGGTCAAACACCCCAAAGCCGCCATCATCGACTTCACAGGCAGCACGCGGTTCGGCCAGTGGGTCGAGCAGAATGCGCATCCCGCGCTCTGCTTCACCGAGACGGCAGGCTGCAACACGGTGGTGCTGGACTCCGCGGACGACCTTGACGCCGCGCTGCGCAGCCTGGCCACCACACTGTGCATGTTCAGCGCACAGATGTGCACCAGCCCGCAGAACGTCTACATTCCGCAGGCAGGCGTGCGCACACCGGCGGGCCTGGTGCCGCTGGACGAGGTTGCAAGGCGGCTCGCAGAAGCAGTCAGCGCGTTGACGGGCGACCCCAAGAAGGCGTCCATGATTCTCGCGACCATACAGTCGCCGCAGACGCTGGCGTTGCTGTCACAGCTCGGGCAGGAAGGGGCAAGGCGCGGCAAGGTATTGCTGCAGCCGCAAGGCTACGGCCATCCGGAATACCCGCAGGCCCGCACCAGCACACCGCTGATGCTGCAGGTGGGCAAGACCGAGCGTGACATGTACGCCGAAGAGCGATTCGGTCGCATCAGCTTTGTCATCGCCTGCGACGACGCACAGGACGCGCTGAAGCAGGCCACGACGGACGTCAAGCAGGTGGGCGGCCTCACGGCCTTCCTGTATTCCACCGATGAAGATTTCATCGCGCAGGCCGAGCAGGCCTATGCGCTTGCCGGCGCGCAGCTCACCATCAACCTCACCGGGCCGATGCCGCTGAACTTTGCGGCCGCCTACAGCGACTACCACGTCACCGGCCTGAACCCCGCAGGCAACGCATCCCTGACCGACATGGCCTTTGTGGCCAGCCGCTTCCGCGTGACGCAGTCACGCCGGCCCGCGACCAGCACAGCAACCATCACAGCATCCTGAAGGAGACATAACATGGGCGTCAATGAAATCCCGGTCCTGGTCGGCGGCTTCCAGCCGATCGAACATGAAGTCACCCTCGACCTCACCGACATCGAGGGCGAAGTGCCGAAGGACCTCACAGGCATGTATGTGCGCAACGGCCCGAACCGCAAGTTCGAAGCGCCGGGCCGCTACCACTGGTTCGACGGCGACGGCATGCTCCACGCGGTACGTTTTGAAGGCGGCAAGGTCCAGTACCAGAACCGCTGGATCATGACCGACGGCCTGAAGGAAGAGCTGGCCGCCGGCAGCGCGCTGTGGCAGGGCATCAAGGACCCGCCACGCAAGGACCGGCCCGACGCGCCGATGAAGAACACCTCCAACACCGACGTGAAGTACTACGCCGGAAACCTGGTGTCAATGTGGTATCTCGGCGGCTCGGTGTACCAGTGCCGGCCCGACGACCTGTCCACCGTCGGCAAGCTGGAGTTCGACCCGCGCATGAAGGCCATGCCGGTGTCGGCCCACTCCAAGGTCGACGAGCGCACGGGGGAATTCCTGTTCTTTGCCTATGGCAAGGAGGCGCCTTACATGCACTACGGCGTCATGGACAGGCATGGCAAGCTCACCACGCTGATGCCGGTGCAGTTGCCCGGCCCGCGCCTGCCGCATGACATGGCCATCACGCCAAACTACACCATCGTGCATGACCTGCCACTGTTCTACGACCAGGAAGCGTTCAGGGCCGGCCGCCACAAGCTCAAGTTCTATCACGAGATGCCCTCGCGCTTCGGCGTGATCCCGCGCCACGGGACCCCTGACCAGATCCGCTGGTTCGAGGCCGGCCCCACCTACATGTACCACGTGAGCAATGCCTGGGAAGAGGACGACGGCCAGGGCGGCACGGAAATCGTCATGACGGGAACGCCGTTCCGCCTTCCGCGCGACTGGCGCGGCAACATCGAGGTGGAGCGCTTTCCCAAGATGCTGGCCAACCTCGAGCATGACTTCATGTTCTACGAATGGCGGTTCAACCTGCGCACCGGCCAGACGAAGGAGCGCGTGATCGACGACATCGTCAACCAGGAGTTCCCGGTCATCAACTCGTGGATGCAGGGTTACAGGACGCGGTACTCCTGGAACGTGCTCATGGGGCGAAGCAACCGCGCTGAAGACCCGCGCTTTTGCGGCTTTGTGCGCTATGACCTGGAAAAGGACACCTGCACCACCTACCACGAGGGCGTGAACAAGTGGTTCAGCGAAGCGCCGTTTGCGCCGAAGGACAACTGGAAGAAGGAAGACGACGGCTACCTCGTCGGCTTCATGTGGGACGATGAGAGGAAGGCCTCGTATGTGACGGTGTTCGACGCTGCCGACATTGCAAAAGGTCCGGTGTGC
>CAZFKW010000002.1:9040-21347 GCA_964519795.1 uncultured Ramlibacter sp.
TGTGCCGGATCAGGCTGCCGCAGCGCGTCCCCAACGGCTTTCATGCCACCTGGGTGAGCGGCGAGCGCCTGGTACGCGGCTACTGAGGCGGGCCGCGCAGATGATTCTTGTGAGCCAGCAGAAGATAGACGAGTACACCAGCGCAGGCTGGTGGGGCACAGACACGCTGTGGGGCCTGTTCAGGAAGCACCTGCGCGAGCAGCCGGGCGCAGAGGCCGTGGTTGATGCGCCCAACCGGGCAGAGTTCGCACACGGCACACCGCAGCGCTGGACCTGGGAGCAGCTGGGCGAACAGGTAGACCGTTTCTGCCTGTTGCTGATGGAAAGCGGCATCCGGCGCGACCAGGTGGTGGTGGCACAGATGCCCAATTGCGTCGAGCAGTTTGTGGTGTACCTCTCGTGTGCACGGCTGGGCATCGTCGTCACACCCGTGCCCGTGCAGTACCGCGACCATGAACTCGGGCACATCCTGGACATCACACAGGCTGCAGCGGCAGTCACGTTCACCCGCATTGGCAAGCCGGACGCCGCGCATCTGGCGGCGCGGATGTTCGAAGGGCTCAAGGCTGCGCACCCGGCGCTCAGGACCGTCCTGGCCTGGGGCGAAGAGGTCCCGCCACCTTCCATCAGCATTGGCGAGCGCACCGCCCTGGCCCTGACGCAGGCGCAGCGTGACGCCGTGGCGGCCGCAGAGCAGCAGGCCGCCGTCACCGCCAACGATGTCTTCAGCATCTGCTGGACGTCGGGCACCGAGGCCGCGCCCAAGGGCGTGCCGCGCAGCCACAACGAGTGGCTCATTGTGGCGCCGTCCATCATTGAGGCAGCCGGCATCGAGCCTCATGCGCGGCTGCTCAACCCGTTCCCCCTGGTCAACATGGCCGGCATCTCCACCGCGCTGTCCAGCTGGCTGGTGCTGGGCGGCACCGTCATTCAGCACCAGCCGTTCTCGCTGCCGGTGTTCCTGCAGCAGCTGCGCGACGAGAAGGTGGACTACACCGTCGCGCCCCCGGCCATCCTCAACATGCTGCTGCAGAACGAGCAGATGCTGGCCGGCATCGACTTCACGAGGCTCTCGCGCATAGGCTCGGGCTCCGCGCCATTGTCCGACTGGATGGTGCGGGGCTTCCAGGACAGGTACGGCGTGCAGATCGTCAACTACTTTGGCTCCAACGAGGGGGCGGCGCTGTCGGGCAGCCACAAGGACATTCCCGAGCCCGAGCTGCGGGCGCAGTTCTTCCCGCGCGCGGGCGTCAGGGGCTACGACTGGAACGTGTCCACCACGCGCAAGATCAGGACGCGGCTGGTGGACCTTGAAACCGGTGAGGACATCAACGAAGCCGGCAAGCCCGGCGAGATCCGCTTTTCCGGCCCGACGATCTTCAGCGGCTACTACAACGCGCCGGAGCTCAGTCGCAAGGCCTTTGATGCGCAGGGCTTCTACAAGACGGGTGACCTGTTCGAACTGGCGGGTGATGGCCTGCAGTACTACCGCTATGTCGGCCGCTCCAAGGACCTGGTCATCCGCGGCGGCGTCAATATCTCTTCGGAAGAAATCGAGAACCTGCTCATGGCCTGCCCGGGTGTGAAGGATGCAGCCGTGGTCGCCGTGCCCGACGAGAAGCTTGGCGAGAAGGTCTGCGCCTGCATCGTCACAGTGGATGGCAAGGAAGTGACGCTGGAATCGCTGGGTGCCTTCCTGCGCGATGAAAAGCGCATTGCGGTGTACAAGCTGCCCGAATACCTGATGCTCGTGCCCGCGCTGCCGCGCAACCCGGTGGGCAAGATATTGAAGCGTGAGTTGCGCCAGCAGGCCGCAGCGCTGGCTGTCAGGGAGCCGGCATGAAACCCGTCCTGTTGCTGATTCCCGGCATGTTGAACACCAGGGCCATCTGGGGCCGCGTGGCGCCGCTGCTGCAAGATGCGGCCGAGGTGCGAATTGCCAGCGTCCTGACCCAGTCCAGCATCCCGGAGATGGCGCGCGATGCCTGGGCGCTGGTGGCCGACGTAGCTGCCGGCACGCCACTTGTCATCTGCGGCTTCTCCATGGGCGGTTACACCGCGCTGGAGATGCTGGCCAACCCGCGGCGCGCGGTGGCCGCCGTGGGCCTGCTCGACACATCGGGCCGTCCCGAAACACCCGAGGGCATGGCCACGCGCGAAAAGACCATTGCTGCCATCGGCAAGGACTTTGCCCGTCGTTGATGGCGTGCTCCACTTCGGCACGGCGCCGGCGACGCGTGACCAGCCCGATCTCATGCAGGCCATGCGCGAGATCATGCTCGCCGTGGGCGCAGAAGCCACCATCCGGCAGAACCGGGCCATCATGGCCCGCTCCGACCACCGGGCCGCGCTCGCGAAGCTGCAGCTGCCCGTGCTGGTGATGTGCGGCCGTGACGACAGGATCACACCACCTGAAGTTGCGGAAGAACTGGCAGCATTGATCCCCGGCGCCCGCCTGGAGTGGATCGACAACGCCGGCCATATGACCCCGATGGAGCAGCCGCAGCGCGTGGCTGAACTGCTCAGGACCTTGCTTTAGACAACCAACCGTTGAAGGAGACAGACATGCACAAACCCGACATGCAACGCCGCCAGGCATTGACTGCCATTGGCGCCGCCACACTGGCGCTGGCCGTTCCAGGGGCGCGCGCCCAGGGCGCAGCCTCGTACCCTGACAGGCCGGTGCGCATCGTCGTGCCATTTGCGCCCGGCAATACGCTGGACGCCGCGCTGCGCCAGGTGGCCGAGGTGTTCAAGGTGAATACCGGTCAGCCCCTGCTGGTGGACAACAAGCCGGGCGGCTCGGGCATCATTGCGGCCCAGAACGTCATGGCCGCGCCGCCGGACGGCTATACGCTGCTGCTGAGCAACACCAGCATGCTGACCATCAACCCGCACACATTCAGCAAGTTGCCGTATGACGCCGAGAAGAGCTTCAAGCCCGTGACGAACTTCCTGGGGGCCTCCATGGTCATGGCAGTGAATGCCAGCGTACCGGCCAACAACGTCAAGGAGTTCGTGGCATGGGCCAAGGCCAACCCGGGCAAGGTGTCCTATGCATCATTCACTGCCGGCAACTCCTCGCATTTTGCCGGCGTGATCCTGAACCAGCGCGCGGGCATCGACATGACGCATGTGCCCTTCAATGGCACGCCGCCTGCCGTGACCAACCTGCTGGGTGGCCAGGTGAATGCGGCGTTCCTGCCGCTGCTGGCCGTCAAGCCGCATATGGAAGCGGGCAAGGTCAAGGTGCTGGCCGTGACCAGCCCGCAACGCTCACCGCTCATGCCCAACGTCGCGACTTTTGTCGAGCAGGGCTTCCCTGACCTGGACATCTATATCTGGGCCGGCGTGAGTGCACCGGCCGGCACCCCTGACGCCATCATTGCCAGGGTGAATGCCGAGTTCGGCAAGGCACTGCGTTCGCAGGAGATCAGGGACAAGTGGAAGGTCATGGACTTTGAAACCCTGCCTTCGACACCCGACGAATACGCGAAGTTTGCAGCGGCTGACTCGAAACGGTGGGCTGAAGCCGTGAAGATTTCCGGCTTCAAGGCGAGCGAGTAAGCGCTGCGCTGACGCAGGGTCAGCCGCAGTCGCTACTGTGGCACCCTGCTACTCGGCAGCCTTGAACCCCGACAGCTTCACCGCTTCGGCCCACCGTTTCGAGTCATTGCGCACGAAGGTCGCAAGTTCATCCGGTGTTGAAGGCAGGGGCGTGAAGTCCATGGCGCGGAACTTCTCGGTGACTTCCGCTGTCCTCAATGCCTTGCCAATCTCCATCGACAGTTTCTGCACAACAGCGTCCGGTGTTGCGGCGGGCGCGTACAGCGCGGCCCACACATAGAGGTTGAGGTCGGGATAGCCCAGTTCGCGGAAGGTCGGGACGTTGGGCGCCAGCGGGGAACGGCCGTCCCCCGTGATGGCCAGCACCTTCACGCGCCCGGCATCCATGTGCTGCTTGAGGGACAGCAGCGGCAGGAAGGCTGACTGGACCTGTCCGCCGAGCAGGTTGGTGGTGGCCGCGGGTGTCCCGTTGAACGGCACATGCAGCAGGTCAAGCCCTGCGCGCTGGTTCAGGATCACGCCTGCGAAGTGGGAGGCATTGCCGGCCGTGTACGAGGCAAACGAACCCTTGCCGGGGTTGGCCTTGGCCCATTTGATGAAGTCGGGCAGGTTGTCTGCAGGGACCGAGGGATGCACCGCAAACACCAGCGCCGAGCCCAGGAAGTTGGTGACCGGTTTGTAGCCCTTCTCGGGGTCATACGGGATCTTGCTGAAGATGTGCGGGTTGATGGTCATGAGGCCCGTGCCGCCCAGCAGCAGCGTATAGCCGTCGGGCGGGGAGCCGGCGGCGGCCTGCGCTGCAATGAAGCCCGAGCCGCCTGCCTTGTTGTCAATGACCAGCGGCTGCCCGGTGCTTTCCTTGAACTTCTCGCCCATGACCCGCAGTGCAGTGTCCAGTGTATTGCCCGCTCCGAATGGCGTGATGATGCGCACCGGCTTGTCGGGAAAGGTCTGGGCCTGAGCTGCGCCCAGGGCTGCAGCGCAGAGTGTGGCCGCAAGTACGCGCGCCAGGGTGGTGAGGCTTTTCTTCATGGGTTGTCTCCTGTTTGTTGGCAGTCAGTTGGCTTCGGGAATCTGGTGCAGTGGTGCCGGTTTGTGCTGGCGGGCCTGGTTCAGCCACGCCTGCATGAGGCGCGTGACTTCGCCAGGCCGCTCCATGGGGGCGAGGTGCCCGGTTGCCGGCAGCAGGTGCAACTGCGCACCTGGAATGGCCGCGGCCATCTCTTCGCTGAGCTTCGGTGGCGCCACCTTGTCCTCAAGGCCGCCGATAACAAGCGTCGGGCAGGTGATGGCGCCCAGCGCGTCGCGGCTGTCCGCCCGGTCCATGACGGCTTGTGACTGGCGCACAAAGGCGTCGGGGCCGACCCGGTCCATCATGGACTGGATGGCGGTCACCAGATCGGCGTCGCCATGACGTGCGGGCGGCAGCATGAACTGGATCAGCGTGGCCGTGAGGCGCGGGAAGTCCCGGCCGGCCAGGGCCATCATCTTTTCGCGGCCGGGTCTGGCTTCCGGGGATTCGGCGCGCGCCTGGGTGTTGACCAGCGCCAGACCCTGCACACGGTCCGCGGCGCGGCGAATGACCTCAAACGCGACGAAGCCGCCGAGGGAGAAGCCCGCCACAGAGAAGGGACCTTCAGGCATGGCGGCGATGGCCTCGTCAGCCATGGCTGCAGTGCTGCCTTGCGATGTCAGGTCGGCAATGATGATGTCCGCCTGGGTGCCCAGAGCGTGGGCCTGTGCGCGCCACAGTTGCGCGTCATTGAGCGTGCCGGGCAACAGGAGGAGGGGAGTGCGGTTCATGTGGAGTGCAGGGGTTGGTGGTCAGCGACAGCCTGCTCGTTGAGTTGGTCGTTGAGTTTGCCGCGCAGCACGCGCTTGAGGACCTTGCCGACAGGATTGCGCGGCAATGCCTCCAGCAGCACAAGCCGCTCGGGCAGCTTGTACATCGCGATGCGCTGCTCATCGCGCAGGAAGGATTTGAGTGCTTCGAGCGTGAGTGTTTCCCCGGCCTTGAGTACGACGCAGGCACACACGCGCTCGCCCATGGCTTCGTCGGCATAGCCCACCACAGCGGCCTCGCGCACCCCGGGATGGGCCAGGACAAGGTTCTCTATTTCCTCAGAGGAGATGTTCATGCCGCCGCGGATCACCACGTCCTTGGAACGCCCTGCATAACGGTAGTACTGGCCGTGCTCGCCGCCAATCTCGAACAGGTCGCCTGTCTTGTAGTAGCCCTTCGCGTCGAAGGCGCGGGCCGTCAGCTCAGGGGCGTTCCAGTAGCCGCTGAAAACAGTGGCTCCCGCGTAGCGCAGTTCGCCGACGACTCCCGGCTCATGGATGTCGTGGCCTGTCTCCAGGTCCACGAGCCGTGTGGAAATCTTGCGCGTGGTGGAGACATGCCAGTCAAAGCCCGGCACGCCCGCGCGCGGAAAGAAGCGTGCCCGCGTTTCAGGGTCCGGCACATCACGCGGGCCACCCGTGAGGCTGGCGCCCTCGTTGGAGCCGAAATGGTTGACGATGTCCACCCCGAATCGGTCCTTGAAGCCCTTGACCAGCCATTGGGACAGCGGCGCCGAGCCCGAGCCGATGGTCGCCAGGCGGCTGAAGTCAATGCCTTCTGCGAGCGCCTCGTTGTGAAGCAGCTGGCCAAGGATGGCAGGTGCCGCGATGGTGTAGTCGATCTTTTCGTTGCGCAGCTGCTGCAGGAAGACAGCGAGGTCAAACGGCTGGTGCTGCACCACCGTGCCCGCCAGTACGAGCCAGGCCGCGAAGCCCGCTGACAGCCCCGCCATGTTCACAAGCGGAAAGGGGCTGAGCATGCGGCAGTGCGGCCCCAGGTTGGCGCCCTCAATGACCGTGGGTGCCAGAACCAGCCATTCATTGTGGCTGCGAGGCACGCCCTTGGGCGCGGATTCGGTGCCGGAGGTCCAGCAGATGGTGAACACGTCGTTCGCAGTGATCGTTGTGCGTTCCAGGTAGTCCTGAAGCTGCGCGCCCATGCCCGGACCGGCACCTGCCAGGCGCGGTCCCAGTGCGACTGCGCCGCCGGGCATCGGCCCGCCTGGTACGGACTCATCGGCGTCGTCGCCGAAAGCGTAGACGGTACGCAGCGAAGGCTGGCTGGCACGCAAGCCCTCGAACATGGCCGCATGGGCATGGCGGCCGATCCGCCTGCAGGTGAGGGCGGCACGGGCGCGCGTGATGGAAAGCACATGCGACAGCTCATGCTCCCGGTACTGGATCGGAACGGGGCTCACCGCAATGCCCAGCCGTGCGCAGGCCAGGTACGCGACGAACTGCTCCACACAGTTGGGCAACTGCAAGACAACAATGTCGTCCTTGCCAAACCCGTCGGCCAGCAGGACGCTGCAAAGCCGCGTCACCTCGTCGTCAAGCTGCGCATAGCTGAGGCTGCGCGGCGAGCCATCCGTGAAAGCCGTCCGGTTGAACGCATCGGCGACCGCGATGCGTCCGCCGCTGCTGGAGACATTGCTCCGGAAGACGTCGTCCAGCGTCAGCGTGCCCCACCAGCCGCGAGCCGTACAGTCGTCGATCTTGTCTTGTGGCACCAGGATCACTTGTGTCTCCAGCGTTCAGGCTGAACGCTTGCATTATTGGACGCATTCTAATAACATGAAGTCTAGAAATGCAAGTAAATTAATCGAGGAAGCCGATACGGAATAATTCCCTGGAACCAACTCTCCGACACATTTCCCATGAACGCTCCAGACGCAGCCCAAGCCCAGGCCATTGCAGACTCTGTTGCCACTGCAAGGCGGCAGCATGAGCAGGTGGCACACAGTGCGGAGACTGTGTCGCACCACCTTCGCGGCACTTCGCTGAACCGGGCGCTTGACGCCATTGGCGACTGGTGGACGCAACGCATCCTGCGTGAATCGTTTCTGGGCGTGCGCAACTTTGACGAGTTCCAGTCGCACCTTGCCATTCCGCGCCAGACGCTGAGCCAGCGGCTCAAAGACCTGGTGGCCAATGGCATCTTTGACGTCTCGCGCGGTGGCTACCGCCTGACGCCGAGCGGCCTTGCCTTGTATCCATGGGCGCTCATGGTCTGGCGATGGAGCCGCAAATGGGGCGGTAGTGCCGGTCCGCGCCACCCGCCCACGCTGGTGCACCAGGATTGCGGCCAGGCCATGACACCCGTGTTCGCCTGCGGTGCCTGCCTCGCCGAAGTGACGCTGCGCGACATCGACTACGAAGCCATGCCCAGCCCGTACCGCCGCACCACAATGCCCATGACCCGCGCCAAGCGCTGGACAGGAAGCAAGACCGTGATGGATGCCGACGAGGCCGGCCAGAACATTGCGTTCATCACGGCGGACAGGTGGACGCACCTGATCCTCAGCGCGGTGTTCCTTGGCTGTCGCAGCTTTGACAGGATGGAGCGCGAGATCGGAATTTCCACCAACATCCTCGCCCAGAGGCTGGCGCTGCTGGTGGAGTCGGGCTTCCTGGAGAAAAAGCGGTCGCCCACCGACGCGCGCCGCTATGTCTACAGCCTGACGCCGCGCAGCCGTGACGTGTTTCCCCTGACCATCTCGCTCGTGCAATGGGCCGACGAATGGATGCCTGCGGCCAGCCCCCCGCCGATTGTCCGCTACCACCGCGCGTGCGGCGCCAGGTTGTACACGCGGGTGATCTGCTCACACTGCAAAGGCGAGTTGCTGCCGCGCGCCGTTTCTTTTGGATATGAACGCACCCCCGAAGCGCCTTCGGCGCCCCGCACCACCGCCACTGGAGACCAGATATGACTACCGCAACTGAAGAAGCAAGCACCGCCGCCATTCCACCGGACCTGATGGAGCGCATGGACCTGCAGGACCTGCCACCGGTCCTCAAGGGCGCATTTGAGCCTGTCACACAGGAGCTGGACATCGCCAGCCTTGAAGTCATCGGCAAGCTGCCGGAGGACCTGACCGGCGCCTACTTCCGCAACGGGCCGAACCGCAGGTTTGCGGCCGAGGGCCGCTATCACTGGTATGACGGCGACGGCATGGTCCACGCGGCATACTTTGACAAGGGCAAGGTCCGCTACAAGAACCGCTGGATCGAAACCAACCCGCTGAAAGAAGAACTGCAGGCTGGCCGCGCGCTGTGGAAAGGCCTGCAGGAAGCGCCGCGCCGCGACCGGCCCGACATGCCGCTGAAGAACACCTCCAACACCGACGTGATCTTCCACAACGGCAAGCTCGTGACCATGTGGTACCTGGCCGGCGGCATGTACCACGTCGACCCGTTCACGCTGGAGACGCTGGGCACCGCCAGCTTCGAGGGTGCGCCCGACCTGCATGCGTCGGCCCACTCCAAGGTGGACGAACGCACCGGCGAGCTGCTGTTTTTCGACTACGGCAAGGACTTTCCGTACATGCACTACGGCGTGATCGGCCGTGACGGGAAGCTCAAGCACAAAATCCCGGTGCAACTGCCCGGCCCGCGCCTGCCGCACGACATGGCCATCACCGAGCATTACACGGTGCTGCATGACTTCCCGCTGTTCTATGACCCGGAGGCGCTGAAGGCAGGCCGCCACAAGCTCAAGTTCGACGCCAGCATGCCCACGCGCTTTGGCGTGGTGCCACGCTATGGCACGCCCCAGCAGATCCGCTGGTTTGAGGCCAAGCCCAACTACATGCTCCATGTGGCCAACGCCTGGGAAGAAAAGAACGCGGCCGGCGACGACGAAGTCGTCATGATCGGCACGCCCTTCCGCATCCCGCGCGACCTGGCCGGCAACATCGAGTCCGAGAAGTTCGCCAAGATGTGGTCCATCATGTACCGGGACTTCCTGTACTACGAGTGGCGCTTCAACCTGCGCACGGGCCAGACCACCGAGCGGGTGGTGGACGACGTGTTCTGCTCGGAGTTCCCGATGATCAACTCCCACTACCAGGGCTTCAAGACGCGTTACTCCTGGAACATTGCCATGGTGCGCGAGAGCTACAAGCAGCCACGCTTTGCCGGACTCATCAAGTACGACCTTGAAAAGGGCGTGGCCCAGGCCTGGAGCGAAGGGCGCGACTTCTTCTACAGCGAAGCGCCTTTTGCGCCTGCCGACAACCCGCAGAGTGAAGACCACGGCTACCTGGTGAGCTTTGTCTGGAACGCACGGGAGAGGCGCTCGGAGATCCAGGTGTTTGACGCACGCAACTTCGGCGGAGGCCCGCTCGCGCAGGTCATCCTGCCGCACAAGGTGCCGCCCGGCTTTCATTCCACGTGGGTGAGCGGCGAGCGGCTCAAGCGCGGCTGGTAAGCCACGCGCCATGCATCACCCACATCCGCCGCCTCGCCATGCGCGATTCATGAGACGACCGACACGCCACGACCCGACATGACCCAATTCAAGAAGCACCCGTTCAATCTGCGCCTGCCGGTCTTCGCCGCGCCCATGTTCCTGATCTCCGGCCCCGAGTTGGTGCTGGCCGCCTGCAAGGCCGGCATCATCGGCGCCTTCCCGACGCCCAATGCGCGGCCCATCCATGTACTGGAAGACTGGATGAAGCAGATCACCGAAGGCCTGGCCCGCGCGCGGGACGAGCAAGCTGAAGACACGATCGGGCCGTGGTGCGCCAACCTGGTCACCCATTCATCCAACACCCGGCTTGCGGAAGACCTGGCGCTCGTTGCAAAGTACAAGCCGCCGGTCGTGGTGACGGCACTGGGGAGCCCCAAACCGGCCGTTGACGTCGTGCACGGCTACGGAGGCCTGGTGTTTGCGGATGTCATCAACATCGGCCTGGCCAGGAAGGCCGTGGCCGCCGGCGCTGACGGCCTGGCCTGCGTGTCAGCCGGTGCGGGCGGGCACACAGGCATGCTGTCACCCTTTGCCTTTGTCAGTGCGGTGCGGGACTTCTTTGATGGCTATGTCATCGTCGGCGGCGGCATCAGCGACGGATGGGGCGTGGCCGGTGCCATCGCGTCAGGCGCGGACTTCGTGTACATGGGAACGCGCTTCATTCCCGTGGCCGAGAGCATGGCCGCGCCCGCCTTCAAGCAGATGGTGGTGGACTGCACGGTGGACGACCTCATCGTCAGTGCAGGCATCACCGGCACGCCGGCCAGCTGGCTCAAACCGTCCCTGCAGGCGCAGGGCATTGACACCAACAACATGCCCGACGCGCCGCAACGCTCCTATGACAGCAACAAGGCCGTGACCGCGCGCAAATGGGTGGACGTCTGGGCTGCGGGGCAGGGTCTGGGCACCATTCGTGCGATCGAACCGGTGACCGACGTGGTGGACAGGCTGGAGCAGGAGTATGTGCAGGCACTCCAGCGCATGGCTGCACAGCCGTATGCGGCGGCGCAGGCTGTGGCAGCCTGAAGCCCGCACCCCATTCCAGGCAGCAGCGAGGCCCGCGCCCAACCGCACAAAAGACCCGGGCACGCCAGACCCGGAGCCAGACCCAACAAGGAGACACCCATGACCCAGCCCACCTACATTCTTGGCGGCCACCAGACGGACTTTGCCAGGGCCTGGTCGCGCAATGGCCAGGACATTTCCGATATGGTGCGCGAGTCCACGCTTGGCGCGCTGGAAGCCGCCAGGCTGGACGCATCGGCCATCCAGAGCATCCACGTGGGCAATGCCTTTGGCGAGATCCAGCGACAGCAGGCGCATCTGGGTGCGATGGTGGCGCAGGTGGTGCCTGAACTTTGGGGCGTGCCTGCGATGCGGCATGAAGGCGCCTGCGCTTCGTCTTCCCTGGCCGTGCTGGCAGCCATGGCCGAGATCGAAGCCGGCCGCTATGACTGCGTGCTGGTGCTGGGCGTTGAGGAGTTCAAGAATACCGCAGGCGACGTCGCATCGCAGAACCAGAACGCTGCCGCATGGCAGGGCCATGAAGACATTGACTGCAAGTTCATGTGGCCGGCGGCCTTCGGCCTGGTCGCGCAGGAATACGGACGCCGCTACGGCCTGGACCGCAAGTATCTCAACCGCATCGCCGAACTGAACTACGGCAACGCCAGGCGCAACCCGCTGGCGCAGACGCGCAAATGGCAGTTTGATGCACTGAGCTTCACCGACGATGACGAAGCCAACCCCGTCATCGAGCCCGGCACGCGGCGGCAGGACTGCGGCCAGATCACCGACGGTGCCTGCGGCATCGTGCTGGCATCGGCTGGTTTTGTGAAAGAGCGCGGGCTGGATGCAGGCAGGCTGGCGCGCATATCAGGCTGGGGGCATCGCAACGCCGGGTTGCGCCTGAAGGACAAGCTCGAACGCAGTGCCGGCCAGGCTTATGTCATGCCCCACGTGCGCCAGACCATTGAAGACGCCTGGCGTCGCGCAGGCGTGGCCGGAATTGCCGACATCAGTGGCGTCGAGACGCACGACTGCTTCACCACGACCGAGTACATGGCCATAGACCACCTTGGCCTCACGCCGCCCGGCCAGAGCTGGCAGGCGGTGGAGGACGGCGTCATCGAGCGCGGCGGCACATGCCCCGTCAACATGAGCGGCGGGCTGATTGGTGGAGGGCATCCGGTAGGCGCCACAGGTGCACGCATGTTGTTTGACGCCGCCAAACAGGTCACGGGCGACGCTGCCGACTGTCAGATCGAAGGCGCCAGACGAATACAGACCCTCAATATCGGCGGTTCCTGCGCCACAGTGGTGAGCTTTGTCGTGGAGAGGTGAGCGGATTCAATTCCTGCCGAGACCCGGGCCGGACTCCACCACCGGGTCGGCATCCTCGTCCTCGATGTCCACCGCCATGATCCC
>CAZFKW010000002.1:21357-22027 GCA_964519795.1 uncultured Ramlibacter sp.
CTGTCCGGAATCTCCGGCCGTCCGGCCGCGGACTCATCGGCTTGGGGCTTGTCCTCGTGGGTGACGTCAGGCGTCGGTTTGGGAAATTGCTTGCCCGGCTTCTGAAGGATTTCACCGAAGTGGGGCGTGGGGTCGATGGGGCACATGGTGGAACTCCTTTGGGCGCCAGGCGCAGTGGCAGCGCATGGCCTCATGATGATTGCGACGCTGCCCTGGCGCAACAGGACGCTCACGCGCGCAGGTGTCAGCGATGGCCTACAGCGGCAGTCGTGGTGCCTTTGCACGCATGCCATCGAGCAACGTCAACGGAACCGCCGCACCAGTTCCACGCCAGCAAAAAAGCTGCGCCCGGGCGCAGTCTCAAAGAAGCGACCATTGCCCTCGTTCACGATGACCGAGCCCGCATGGCGGCGGTTGGTGAGGTTGTCCACGCGCACAAATTCACGCAGCTGCCAGTCGCCTGACTCCTGCTGGAAGCGTACCCCGAGGTTGAGCACGGTGTAAGCGCCGGCGGCATCGCTGTTGAGGTCATTGACCTGCACTTTTGCGCTGTGGCGCAGTTCCAGCGTGAAGGTGCTGCCGGCCCAGCCCGGCTCCCAGTCCACCTTGGCATAGGCCTGGCGGCGCGGAATGCCCGGCATGCGGTTGCCCGCCGGGATGACGAGGTTGG
>CAZFKW010000002.1:22053-34252 GCA_964519795.1 uncultured Ramlibacter sp.
CGCAGCGCCGCAGGTGGTGAAGCTGTCGGCGTAGGTGGCGTTCATCAGCGTGAGGGCAGAGCTGAAGGTGAGCTTGCCCCACTGCGCCTCGCCTGACAGCTCGACGCCCTGACGGCGGGTGCGTCCGGCGTTCTGGAAGGTGGAGCGGCCGCCACTGTTGGACAGCACCACAATCTCGTCCTGTGTGAGGATGTCAAACACCGTGGCCGTCCAGGCCTTGCCGCCGCCGCGCCCGCGCAAGCCCGCCTCGATGCTGCGGCTGCGGCTGGGCCTGAGGGTCCTGTTCAGGCCCGTGCCGCCAAAGGCGGGGTAGGCCACTTCATTGAGCGTGGGAGTCTCAAAGCCGCGGCCCGCGCTGGCGTATGCCTGCACCGTGGGGGAGATGCGGTAGCGCAGGCCGAGGACCGGGTTGGTGGCGGCGTACCGGGTGGTGCCACTGTCGTCAGGATTGCCCGGCGCGATATAACGGTCGCGTGAGGAGAGCTTCACGGTAGAGCGGCGCACGCCGGCCGTCAGGGTCCAGTCGGCGCTGTCCCACTCCACCTGGGCATACGGATCGAGTGTTGTGGCGCGGTTGGACTCATCACGCCGCAGGCGCCCCTGGACGCCCAGCGTCGCACCCTGGAAGTTCTCATAGCCGCGCCGACGCTCATCCTGCCGGTCGGTGACCACGCCTGCTGACGCCGTGAGTTTGCCGCTTTCATATTGCCGGTCCAGCCGCCAGCGGGCATTGAGGCCCCAATAGCTTCGGTCCAGGTCGATGACGCCGCCGGGGCTGCCCGGCGCAACCTGCGTGCCAGCAGGAATGGACTGGTACTGCACCAGTGCGCGTTCACCGGTGTAGGCCATCAGCTCCACCTGGTGCCCGCCACCCAGCCGGTGCTGCCAGGCCAGGCCGACCTGCGTCTGCTGAACCGACTTGCGGGTGTTGTACGGCGTGGCGTTGGGCGTGGTCTGGTAGGGGTTGGCGTCGAACTCCGCGCGCGTGAGGCCCAGCGGGTCCTGCGCCTGGCTGACCTGCCGGTCCAGCAGCATCACCACGCGGCCATCGTCATAAGGACGTGAAAGCTTGAGGCGGGCCGAGTCGCGCTCTGCCGCGGACTGCGGACGCAGGCCATCGGTGGCAAAGCCCGAGGCATCGATGGCGTAGTTGTAACTGCCCAGCTGCCCCGTCGCCTGCGTGGAGGCGCGCCACAGCCCGTCGGCTCCGGCGGCGAGCCCGGCGCGCCATTCAGGCGTACCACCGTCGGCGGTGTAAAGCGCAATCACCCCGCCCGCCGAGCTGCCATACAGCGCGGAGTAGGGTCCTCGAATCACCTCGATGCGCTCAGCGCTGCCCAGCGGAAAATTTGCCGTTTGCCCCTGCCCATCCGGCGCGCTGGCCGGAATGCCGTCCACAAACAGCCGCACACCCCGCACGCCGAAAGTCGAGCGCGCGCCAAAGCCGCGGATGGACACCTGCAGGTCCTGCGCATAGTTCTGCCGGTTCTGGATGGTCAGCCCCGGCACGCGGCCCAGGCTCTCGGACAGGTTGATCTGCAACTGCCCCGCGCGGATCTCGTCACCTTCCACCACATCGATCGAAGCGGGTGCGGTCCATGGCTGGCGGCCGGTGCTGTCGCCGGTGATGATGACGGGGCGAAGGATGTTGGCGGAATCGGAAGCTTCGGCCGGTTGTGCGGTTTGCGACGCAGCCAGCGCAGGCAGGAGCGCCAGGCCTGCGGCTGTCCACACCGCAAAACGCGGGCAGGGATGTGATGAGGGGCTGAGGGCGCGATGCATGACCATGGCACAAGTGCAATGGCCAATGTACCAAGCCTTCAATCGTCGTGCGGTGCAGGTGGTGTAGGACAACGCCGCATTTGTCAGGCCGACTCCGCCTGGACGGCTGGCGGTTTGATGACGCCGGCATTCACGAGCTTCTGCCGGGCTTCCACGGGCAGGCCCAGTTCCTCAAGCAGTGCGCCCGTGCTGTGTCCGAGCGATTCAGCGCCGGCCGTCGTGGCCCCGCCATCCTGCGCCATGCCAAAGCCCAGTCCCGGCGTGCGCACCGTGTGGCTGCCCTGCTGGAACTCGAAGCCGGCCAGCGTGACGCGGTCGTTGCCGTCCACCTCGCGCAGGAACTCGCCGATGCGGCGCACCCGCGCAGCGGGCACGCCCACGGCGTTGAGCGTCGTTTCCATTTCTGCTGCGCTGCGCATCGCAAAGGCCGCGCGGAACTGCGCGCGCAGGAACTCCAGGTCGCGCGCCACCACAAAGCCGCCACCCGGCGCGTTGAATGCATCAAGGTCCAGCGCTGTGCTGTCCTCGCACAGGGCATCCAGGCCGAGCACCGCCGTGAGCTTGCGGAACTGGCCCGGCGTGTTGGCTGCAGTGGCCAGCCAGCCGTCAGCGCAGCGGTAGGTGTCGGCCGTCGGGCTGCCGCTGTAGCCGCGGTTGCCCAGGCGCTGGGGCTCGGTGCCGCTGGACATGAAGGCGCTGGCATTCGGGTACATCAGCATCAGCGATGCCTGCACCATCGAGGCGTCGATGTACTGACCCGCACCGTCGCGCGCGCGCCGGTGCAATGCAGCGGTGATGGACAGGGAACCCAGGATGCCCACCGCCACATCAACCACCGGGAAGCCCACCTTCATCGGCGGAGCGTCCTCGCCTTCTCCGGCCATCATCATCATGCCCGTCAATGCCTGAACCACATGGTCGTACGCGCCGCGCCCGGCCCACTCGCCCTGCTGGCCATAGCCCGATATCGAGCAGTAGACGATATCCGGCTTCACGGCCTTGATGGACTCGTAGTCCAGGCCGTACTTGGCGACCACGCCGGGGCGGAAGTTCTCGATGAACACGTCGGCCGTGAGCGCGAGCGAGCGCACCAGCTCCGCACCTTCCGGTGAGCGGATGTCCACTGCCAGTGAACGCTTGCCGGCGTTCATGGCCACGAATGCGGCCGGCGTGTCGCCTTCAGCCGGCGAGCGGCTGGCGCGCATCACCTCGCCTTGCGGCGGTTCGATCTTGATGACTTCGGCGCCAAACTGCGCCAGGTAGAACGATGCCAGCGGCCCGGCGATGACATGCGAGAGGTCAAGGACGCGCACGCCCTCAAGCGGTTTGCTCATGGTGCGGCTTTCCTCAGTTGGGCGTGACGTTGGCGAGCTTGACTATCTCCGCCCACTTGCGGTTTTCCGCCTGCATGAAGGCGGCAAAGGCCTGCGGGCTGGCGCTGGTGTTGATGCTGTTGCCGGCCGACTCGAATGTGGCCTTGAGCGACGCATCCGACAGCGCCCGGGATGTGGCGGCATGCAGCTTGCCAATGACATCGCCCGGCGTCTTGACCGGCGCCCAGAAGCCAAACCAGGACTCCTGCACTGCGAGTTCGTTGCGCAGCACCTCCTGGAGCGTTGGCACGTCGGGCAAGTCTCTGAGCCGCGCCGGGCTGGTGACCGCGAGTGCACGCAGCTTGCCGCCCTTGACCTGCGGCACGCCTGTGCCGGCAATCGGAAAGGCGAAGTCGGTGTCGCCGCGCAGGAGCGAGGCGGTAATTTCCACCGAACCCTTGAGTGGAATGTGCGTGGCTTTCAGGCCGGCGAGTGAGACCAGTGTTGCCCCGGCCAGATGGGCCGACGTGCCGATGCCGCCCGAACTGTAGTTGAGCTTGCCCGGGTTGGCCCGCGCAGCCGCAATCACGTCCTCCACCTTTTTGTAAGGCCCGTCGGCCCGCACCACCATCACTGTCGGCGAACTGCCGATCATGTTCACCGGAATGAACTCGATCAGTGGGTCGAACCTGAGGTCAGGCTGCATGACCTTCTGCACAAGGTGCGTGTTGGCACCCATGAGCAGTGTGTACCCGTCAGCCGGGGCCTGCGCGACAAACTGCGCGGCCAGCACGCCGGCAGCACCCACCTTGTTCTCGATCACGACGGCCTGGCCCAGCGCCTCAGACAGCTTTGGCCCAATCTGGCGCGCCTGCACGTCCGGCCCGCCCCCTGCGGCAAACGGCACGATCAGGCGGACCGGCCGGGACGGGAACGGGTCCGCAGCGCGGACGGGAAAAGCGGCAAAGGCGGCCGAGGACAGTGCGCCAAGGCAGAAAGAACGGCGAATCATGGATGTCTCCTGAGTGATGGGAGTGAAGCATAGATTTGCCATGACATGAATGGAAGTGATATGTTTTAAGATGGTGAAAGCTTTTGGTAATCACCATGAACCTCACGCGCAACTCCCGGACCCCAGGCCCAAATGCGGCGCTACGGCATGCGACGGGTGCTGAAGCCGCGGCGCGGCTGGCTTCGCGCCTGCGCTTTCGCCACCTGCAGTTGCTCATCGAGCTGGAGCGCGGCGGCAGCCTGCGCGCAGCCGCGCAGGTGCTCAACCTCACCCAGCCGGCATTGAGCAAGGCCCTGGGCGAGGTTGAATCGGCATTCGGCTTCACGCTGTTTGACCGCAGCTCGCGCGGCCTGTCTCCAACGCCCAGGGGCGCCGCCGCAATACGCGGGGCTGCGCTGCTGCTGCGGGAACTGGCCCATGTGCGCGAAGAAGCCGCCGCCGGGGGCAGCGCAGCCGCCATTGTGCGCATCGGCGCGCCGCCCTTCGTGGCGCAGGGCTACCTGCCGGCGGTGCTGGCACGTCTCACACAGGGTGATCCGCCGGTGCGGGCGCGGTTGCTGGAGGAACGCGTTCCCGTGCTGATGAAGGCGCTGATGTCCGGCGAGGTGGATGCGCTGGTCACGAGCTACCCGTTGCAGGTGCCGGAGGAAGGAGCGATCAGGCTCGTGCACGAGAACCTGTTCGAGGCCGAGTTCGTCGTCATCGCACCACCGGCCCATCCACTGGCCCGCGCGCGCCAGGTGAGCTGGCAGCGACTGGCCCAGGAACACTGGGTCATGCCCGGGCCTGCATCGCTGCTGCGCCGTGTGCTGGAAGAAAGCTTCATGCGCGAAGGCGCTGTAGCGCCGGTGCCACTGGTCGAATCCACCAGCCCCGGCACCAATGTGCAGCTGGTCGCCGCCGGCGTCGGCATCAGCGCCGCACCGGCGCCTGCCGCCCGTCATGCCCTGGACCTGGGCCTCGTCAGGCGCGTGCGGGTGGTGCCGCCTTTGACGGGTGGGCCGGTGGCGCTTATCTATCGCAAAGGCGTGGACAACCCCAGGCTTGAGCTGTTGCGCATGGCCCTTCTGCCAGGCTCTTGAGGGCTGCAGTCCAGTTACTATTGCGGCGAGAGGGGCTTCAGCCAAAAAACAATGTCGCGAATTTTTGACAACATCGACCAGGACTTGCTCACTGCACTACGCGCGACGCTGGATGTCTCCAGGCGGGCGGACTTTTGCGTTGGATACCTCAATCTCAGGGGCTGGCAAGCTATCGACAGCCATATCGCGTCCTGGGAGCCGGCCGTTGGGCAAGTCTGCAGGGTGCTGGTGGGCATGCAACGGCCCGCTCAAGAGGAAATTCGTGAGCTTTACCGCCAAACGGAAGCCTCGCCGCTGATCGACAACGCCACCGCAAGTCGGCTGAAAACCCAGTTTGCCGCGCACCTGCGTGAACAGATTACCTTGGGCATACCGACAGGCAATGATGAAGCCGGCTTGCGCGTCCTGGCCCGGCAGCTGCGCGCCGGGCAGGTGGTCGTCAAATTGTTCTTGCCCTATCCGCTGCATGCGAAGCTCTACTTGCTGTTTCGCGACGACGCCAACAACCCGATTACAGGTTTTGTCGGCAGCAGCAACCTGACCCTGGCCGGCCTGTCACGCCATGGCGAGCTGAATGTCGATGTACTGGACCACCCTGGCACCGAGAAGCTGTCCAAATGGTTTGATGCGCGCTGGGATGACCGTTGGGCGCTCGATGTCTCTGCCGACCTGGCCACCATCATCGAAACCAGTTGGGCGCGCGAAGCCGCCATCCCGCCCCATCACATTTACCTGAACATTGCATACCACCTCAGTACTGAAGCAAGGGCAGGCCTCAGCCAGTTCCGCCTGCCAGCCCGGTTTGAGCAGGAGCTGTTCGAATTCCAGAAAAGTGCGGTCAAGATTGCAGCGCGTCATTTGCACCGCCGTGGCGGCGTGATGATTGGCGATGTGGTGGGTCTTGGCAAGACCATGATGGCCACCGCCCTGGCCCGCATGTTTGAGGATGACCTGGGCTATGAAACGCTGATCATCTGCCCCAAGAATCTGGAGCCGATGTGGGAGCGCTATCGCTCGGAGTATGGCCTGCGCGGCATGGTGCTGCCTGTTTCGCAAGTGACCAAGAAGCTGCCTGACCTCAAACGCTACCGTCTGGTGCTGATTGACGAAAGTCACAACCTGCGCAATCGCGAGGGACGGCGCTACAAAGCCATTGCCGACTACATCAAGAGCTGCGATGCCAAGGTCATATTGCTCACGGCAACGCCTTACAACAAGACCAAGTCTGACCTGTCTTCACAGTTGCGGCTGTTCATTGACGAAAAGTCCAACATCGGCATCCGTCCTGAGCACTATATGCGCAAACTGGGCATGGGCGAGGCGGAGTTCGAACGCAAGCACCAGTGCAGGGTCAATTCCATCCTGGCGATGGAAAAGAGTGAAGAGTTCGACGATTGGCGCGAACTGATCCGTCTGTACATGGTCCGGCGCACCCGCAGTTTCATCATCCAGCACTACACAGAGGCTGACAGGAACGGGCGCCGCTTCATATCGGGAAAAGATGGCGAGAAGCGCTACTTCCCGGTGCGCCAGCCACGCTCGGTCGCTTTCCCGGTGGATGACACAGACCCGGCGGACCGCTACGCGCGCCTGTACTCGCCCCACGTGGTGGACCAGATCAACGCCCTGCACGTGCCGCGCTATGGCCTGGGTTTGTATGTGGATCCCGTGGCTGAAAAGTCTGCTACGGCAGCAGAACGCAAGCAGATAGAGAACCTTGGCCGTGCCGGCAAGCGGCTGATGGGTTTTTGCCGCACCAACCTGTTCAAGCGACTGGAGTCGAATGGCTTCTCATTCCTGCAGTCGATTGACAGGCACATCCTGCGCAACCAGATCTACATGTACGCCATTGAGAATGGGCTGGATTTGCCGGTAGGCGTGCTGGACGCGGGCCTGCTGGACCTGGAGCGTATTGACGAAGATGCCGATGGGCTGGAAGGCGACCAGGAGGATTTGCTCGATGGCATGGTCGAAGCCGTGGCGCAAGAAGACAACGTGCCCGACACGCTTGCCCGTGCCAAGGCCGTGTATCACCAGTACGTCAATGAGTACAAGCGCCGATTTAAATGGCTCAGGCCCGGCCTGTTCCGCAGCAAGCTGGCGGAAGACCTCGCGCAGGACACACAAACACTGAGGGAATTGCTGCGCAGCCAGGGCGATTGGGACCCGGCCCATGACCAGAAGCTCGCTGCCCTTCGCAAGCTGGTGACGCAGACGCACGGCAAAGACAAGGTATTGATCTTCACGCAGTTTGCCGACACGGCCCGTTACCTGGCACGCGAAGTGCGCAAGGCTGGGGTAGCCCAAGTGGAGGTGGCCACTGGTGCCAGCATGGACCCATATGCGTTGGCTTGCAGGTTCTCGCCCAAGTCAAACAACAAGACGATGGCCAAGGCTGACGAAGTACGCGTCCTCATCTGCACCGATGTATTGTCGGAAGGACAAAACTTGCAAGACAGCAGCGTGGTGGTGAACTTTGACTTGCCCTGGGCCATCATCCGCCTGATCCAGCGCGCAGGGCGCGTGGACCGGATTGGACAGCGTGCAGAAGAAATATTCTGCTACTCATTCCTTCCGGCCGATGGGGTGGAGCAACTGATCCAGCTGCGCTCCCGCATCCGCCAGCGTCTGCAGGAGAACGCTGAAGTGGTTGGCACCGACGAAGCCTTCTTTGAAGATGAAGATGCCACTACCATCCGCAACCTCTATACGGAGCAGCAGGGCGTCCTGGATGATTCGGACGACGAGGTCGACCTGGCCTCTTATGCCTGGCAGGTCTGGAAGCAGGCCACACAAGACGATCCTGAGCTGGCCCGAGCGGTCGAATCATTGCCCCCAGTTGTGTATTCCACCAAAGGCTTTGAGCTGGACGAGGCACGATTTCCGTTGTTGGGTGCGGAGGCTGCACAGGGCGGTGCGCTGGTGTACGTGAAGTCGCCCGAGGGTAATGACCATCTGGCATGGATAGGAGCCAACGGCAAGACAGTGACCGAATCGCAGTTTGCCGTGTTGAGAGCGGCTGAATGCCAGCCCGAAACACCCGCCGTGCGACGGCTGGACAACCACCACGACCTGGTGGCCGAGGGCTTGAAGCTGGCCGTGAGCCAGGACAAGGCTGTTGGCGGCGGCTTGGGCCGGCCCAGCAATCCACGCCGGCGCGCCTATGAAAAGCTCAAGGCCTACGCGACCGAACAGATGAAAACCCTGTTCCGCGACGAAGAGCTGGAGCGCGCGCTGGACGACATGTACCAGCGCCCCTTGCTTGAAACCGCAGGAGACGTGCTCAACCGGCTGATGCGCAGCGGCGTAAACGACGAAGAGCTGGGCGAGGCTGTGAAGTCACTGCGTGAGGAAAACCGCTTGACATACGCCGAGGACGACGCCGCGCTTCGTGAGCCGCGCGTGATGTGTTCGATGGGGCTGATTCCAGGAGCGGGCCAATGAGCCTGCCCGACCTGCCCGAGCGTGAGACGCTGGAAGTCGAGTTCAAAAGTGACCGGGATTGCCTGGGCGACGACGACCTGCTAGAAGCCGTGGTCTGTCTGGCCAATGCCAACGGGGGCACACTTTATTTGGGTGTGGAGAACGACGCTACCGTCACAGGCCTGCACTCCAGGCGCCCCGCAGATATTTCAGGGTTAAGCGCGCTGATTGCCAACCGAACTGTGCCGAGGCTTGAAGTCCATGTGCGGGAGGGTTACGGGTTGCCATGATCGCTGTGCCCCAGAGCGCCGACATCGTCGCGCGGTCAGACGGCCTGGTCAAGCGCCGCCGTATCGGTGGCAACGGCCAGCCCGAGTGCGTTCTTTTCCTGCCCAGCGAATATCCCAGCCGACGGGCGGACTTCCAGATGCTGGACATGTCGGCGGAAGTGATGGCGGGTGCCACGCTGGCTGACTTTGACGCCCTGCAGCGGGAGCGCCTGCGCGCCGTCATCGCCAACAACCCGCGCAGCGACAAATCTCTGGCTGGCCTGACCGACGAACAACTGGACGGCGCGTTGTCGCTCACCGTCACGCGTGCGGGGCAGCGAGTGCCCACACTGCTGGGGCTGCTGCTGATTGGCCGCACGGACAGCCTGCGCCGGCTGGTGCCCACGCATGAGGTTCTGTTCCAGGTGATGGACGGCATGCGTGTGAAGGTCAATGAAGGTTCGCGTGCCGCCCTGATTGAGGTGGTGGAGTGGCTCGACCTGCTGTCGCGTGGCGTCAATACCGAGCAAGAATTCAATGAAGGCCTGTTTCGCATCGGCATCGCGCGGGTGGATGTGGACGCCTTGCGTGAGGCCATCAACAACGCGCTGGTGCACCGCGACTACGCGCGCCGTGGCCCCGTGCGCATATGCTGGCAAAGCAATGACCTCATCATCAGCAACCCCGGTGGCTTTGTGGCGGGCGTCCATCTCGGCAATCTGCTCACCACAGAGCCGCGCCCGCGCAACCCTGCGTTGGCGGATGCCTTCAAACGCCTGGGCCTGGTAGACCGCACTGGCAGGGGCGTTGACTTGATCTACACCGGCATGCTGCGCTTTGGCCGCCCTGCACCCGACTACGCGCAGTCCATGCCGGACCTGGTCAAGCTCAGCATCAGTACCGAGCCGGCTGACCTTGCCTTTGTACGCATGGTGTTGCAGGAAGAGGCGAGGCAAAGCAGCGCCTTGCCCGTGGAAACCTTGCTCGTGCTCACAGCCCTGCGTGAGGCTCGGCGGCTCAGCGCGGCGGACCTGGCAGACAAACTGCAAACCAGCCCGGCACAAACCTCCAGGCTTATGGAGTCTTTGTTTGAAAGTGGCCTGGTGCGCGCCCACGGCAGTGGGCGCAGCCGTCAGTTCACCCTGAGTCCTTCGGTCTATCGCAACCTTGGTCAGAAGGCTGAATATGTGCGGCAGGCTGCATTTGAGCCCATCCAGCGAGTGCAAATGATCAAGAACTACTTGCGCGAGCATGGGCAGATACGCCGGCAGGACGTGGCAGACCTGTGCCAGCTTGCGCCTCGCGAGGCGGGGGCACTTCTTGAGCGTATGGTCAAGAATGGCGACATCGTGCTCCACGGCGTGAGGAAAACGGCCTTCTACACCCTGCCTGCGCCCCCCGTTTTAACCGCGTTATGACGGTTTATGACGCCCTGAATTTCTACAAGTAATTGATTTATAAGGTATTTTCCTGAAATGTCGATAACTTATGACGCAAGCCACTGCTGCCGGCAAAAGGGTCGATGATGGCCAAGCTCGACTTCCCGGCCTTTGAAAAGCATCTCTCGGCGTTTGACTTTCCGCGCCTGTTCCTGGACGTGCTGGGCTGGAACCGACCCGCCGCCGAGCGGGAATGGCAAGCTGACCGGGCGGGTGACACCGCCTTCAGCCGCCGCACCGTGGCCGAACTGGGTGGTGTGGCCGCCATCCAGGTGGTCGCAGCCGACGGCTGGCCTGACGAAACCCAGCGCAAACGCATCTGGAAGCACATCACCCATGCCCATGCCGAGAACCTGCTGATCTTCACCAACGCGCAAGACAAGCCCCACCAGAGCCAGTGGTACTGGGTCAGGCGCGACAAGCACCCCGAGACCGGCAAGCCGCGCGAAACACCGCGCCGGCACGACTACTTCAAGGGCCAGCCGGTGGACCTGTTTGCGTCCAAGCTGCAGGCAATGGTGGTGGAGCTGTCCGAACTGGACGCTGCGGGCCGTCTGCCTGTGCTGGAGGCCGCGCGCCGCATCCAGTCCGCACTGGACGTGGACAAGACGACCAAAAAGTTCTTCACCGCGTACCAGCAGCAGCACCTGGAACTGCTGAGCCATATCAAGGGCATTGCCAACGAGCGGGACAAGCGCTGGTACGCCAGTGTCTTGCTCAACCGCCTGATGTTCGTCTGGTTCATGCAGAAGAAGTTGTTTCTGGACGGGGGCAACGCCGACTATCTGCGTACCAAACTGGCGGACAGCCAGGCGCGCGGTAATGACCGGTTCTTTGGCGAATTCTTGAATGCCCTGTTCTTTGAGGCATTTGCCAAGCCCGAGGCAGACCGCAGCCCCCAGGCCAAGGTACTGACCGGCCAGGTGCCCTACCTGAACGGCGGCCTGTTCCTGCACCACAAGCTGGAACTGGACGCCGACCGCGCTCCACGCGTGGGTATCACGCTCACTGTGGCTGACAAAGCCTTTGAAGGCATCTTTGAACTGTTTGCCAGCTTCACCTGGCACCTGGACGACACGCCTGGTGGCGATGCGGATGAAATCAACCCCGACGTACTCGGCTACATCTTTGAGAAGTACATCAACCAGAAAGCCTTCGGCGCCTACTACACCCGGCCTGAAATTACGGGCTACCTGGCCGAGCGAAGCGTTCACAAGCTGATCCTGGAGCGCATCCACGAGCCCGCCATGCCCGAGCTGGGCCTG
The DNA here is from genome assembly GCA_964519795.1 of uncultured Ramlibacter sp. Classification (GTDB taxonomy): domain Bacteria; phylum Pseudomonadota; class Gammaproteobacteria; order Burkholderiales; family Burkholderiaceae_C; genus JACMQX01. The sequence goes on from CAZFKW010000002.1 coordinate 33,639, forward strand.
AAAGAGGTGAGCTTTGACAGCGTGCCCGAGCTGCTGGCCCGCATGGACGCGCGAACGGCCCTGAAGCTGGTGAACGAAGTGCTCCCCAGCATTACCGTGCTGGACCCGGCCGTTGGATCGGGCGCGTTTCTGGTGGCGGCACTCAAGGTGCTCATCAACGTGTATTACGCCGTGGTCGGCCGCGCCGAGCTGGGCGTCAGCACGGAACTGCAGAACTGGTTGCGCGGTATCCAGAAAGACCACCCCAGCGTTGGCTACTACATCAAGCGCCGCATCGTCACTGACAACCTGCATGGCGTGGACATCATGGAAGAGGCCTGCGAGATTGCCAAGCTGCGCCTCTTTCTGGCCATGGTGTCCAGCGTGCGCCGTGTGCAGGACCTGGAGCCGCTGCCCAACATCGACTTCAACATCTTGCCGGGCAACTCCCTGGTGGGGCTGATGCGGGTGGATGAGCATGAGTTTGACAACAAGCAGGATGACCTGTTCAAGCCCCGCTACCGCGACCTGGTAGCCGAAAAAAACCGGCACCTGAATGCGTACCGCCATGCCGCCGAAGTGGTGGGCAAAGAGATGAGCCTGCGCGGCCTGCGCGACAGCATTGACGCTGAAAT
>CAZFKW010000002.1:34262-34542 GCA_964519795.1 uncultured Ramlibacter sp.
GAACGAGCTTCTGCGCGACCAGTTTCAAGCGCTCGGCGTCAAGTTTGAAGAAGCCCAGTGGGATGCGAAGAAGAAGGCTTTGGGCAAGCCCAAAAAACGCCAGGTGACAGTGAATGATATTGCCGCACAAACGCCGTTCCATTGGGGATATGTGTTTGATGACATCGTGCAACGACGCGGGGGATTCGACATCATTCTTGCCAACCCGCCCTGGGAAGTCTTCAAGCCGCAAGCCAAGGAGTTTTTTGCCGAGTACTCCGGTCTCGTCAGCAAAAACAAG
>CAZFKW010000003.1:0-4268 GCA_964519795.1 uncultured Ramlibacter sp.
CACCATGCCCTGCTCGCGGAAGGCGGCCGATCGATCCTGGCTGCGCGCCGCATGCCGGGCAGATCCAGCGCATGGCTGATGGGCGAGCGTTCTCCCCACAGCCGCGGCCAGAGGAAGAGGCCCAGCATGCAGGCCAGGCCCAGGCCGAAGGCATAGGGGTTCATGTCGCCCAGGTTGTTGCCCAGGACCTTGAGCTGGGCAAAGAAGTCCGCCGGCATCCTGTCCACCTTCAGGCCCAGCCAGTCCTTGAGCTGCGAGGCCACGATCAGTACGGCAATGCCATTGGTGAATCCCACCACAATGCTGACAGGCACGTAGCGCACCAGCGAACCCAGCTTGAGCAGGCCCAGCGTGAACAGCAGCACACCGGCGCAGGCCGTTGAAATCAGCAGGTTGGCCAGGCCATAGCGCTCGACGATGCCGTAGACGATGACAATGAAAGCCCCGGCCGGACCGCCGATCTGCACATTCGAGCCCCCCAGCAGGGAGATGAGGAAGCCCGCAATGATGGCGGTCCAGAGCCCCGCCTCAGGCTTGAGGCCACTGGCAATGGCAAACGCCATGGCCAGCGGCAGCGCGACAATTCCTACCGTGACGCCCGATCCGACGTCCGCAACAAACCTGTCGCGCCGGTAGCCCTTGAGGGCATCCATCAATCGCGGGCGGAAGGCGGCAAACTGGACCGGCGAGACCATAAGAGATCATTGTGCAATGAAACGATTGGCGCAAGTTGGGTAAAGTGCAGGCATAACAACTGCAACCGGTGCGATCAGGGAACTATGGGCATGGCATGACGAAATTCCTCGCAAGATGGCGGTGGATCCTGGCGCTGGCGCTTGTCGTGCTGCTGGTGCCGGGCGCCGGCAATGCGGCCAGGCCTGCCGACCAGCCGCCCACCTGGCACGATGTGATGGTGCCCGGAACCTACTGGGTCGACCCCGGTGGCGCTGCGGGGTTTTCCCAGGCGCGCGCGGCATTCGCCCGGGGCGAGGGAAGACCCTACAGCCCCGCGCAGATCCTCCCCACAGGGGGCGACAGCGCCATCTGGTTCAGCCTCGCACTACCGCCGGTCAGCGCCGTCACACCGGGGGTGCTCAATGTTCCCCACCCGGGCATGAATGTGGTGGAGCTTTACAGCCCTGCCGGGCCGGATGAATGGCGCATGCGGCGGTCCGGCGATGCAACGCCCGTCTCCGAGTGGCCCATGCGCGACCTTACCCCCGCCTTTGCCTTGCTGCTGATGCCGGACGACGCCCGGCCGTACTTGCTGCGCATCCAGCACAGCCACCCCATCGGCGTGCGCTGGGGCCTGTGGGACAGCCGCAGCTTTGACGAGTACAGCAAGCGCTGGCACCTGCTGCTGGGCGGCTACGGCGGCTTTATCGTCCTTGTGGTGCTGCTCAGCTGCTTCAACGCCGTCTCCTGGCGCGACCCGATCCACCTGTACTATGCCGCCTATGTCGTCATGCTGGGACTGTCCCAGCTCTCGCAGACCGGGGTAGCCGCCGAATTCCTGTGGCCGGACCATGCCTGGTGGAACGACATTGCCTCGGTGGTCCTGCCGATCTGGAGCGTGGTGCTGGCGGGCGTCTTCATACGCGAACTGGTCGCCGAGCGCGGCCAGCGCTGGCTGTTATGGGCCATCTGGGGACTTGTGGCCACGGGTGTGGCCATCTCCATCGGCTTTCTGACCGTTGGCCGGGGTCCGATGTTCGAGATATCCAATCTCTACTACCTGGTCTGCTTCGTCTTCTACGTCGGTGTAGTTGCCTGGTTCGCCTGGCGCCGGCCCCGTGTGGGCCTGTGGGTGCTGGCGGGTGTGCTCACCATCATCATTGGTGCGACCTTCGCCGTGTTGCGCAACATGGGCATCCTGCCGCTGAGCTTTGCAACACAGTACGGCACACAGGTGGGCGTGGCGCTCGAGATACCGCTGATCCTGGTCGGACTGTACTTCCGCAGCCGCGAGCGGCGCGACAGCCAGGTCCGCCTGTCGGCGCTGATGCGGGTGGACCCGCTCACCGGCGTTGGCACGCACCGGGTGCTCATGGAGCGGCTGGAGCACCTGCTGCAGCGGCACCGCCGCGACCGCACGCTCGGTGCGGTGCTGCGGGTGCGCATCGGCAATCTCCAGGACATACGGCAGGAGTACGGGGTCGAGGTGGTGCAGGCCGCGCAGGTTAAGGCAGCGTCCATCGTGGCACGGGCCGCTTCAGAGGGCGACACAGTGGCGCGGCACCATGGAGGCGACTTCGTTCTCATGCTTGAGGGCCGGATGGGCCGCGACCAGGTCGCCGAAGCGGCGCGCAACATCATTGCGCGCGGCCTGGCGTTCTCGCGCAACCTTCCGCCCAACCTGGCGCTGGCCCTTCATGTGGCCTGCGCCAGTGCGCCGCTGCCAGATGGCGCAGAAGCCGGGCAGTTGCTTGCGGCGCTCGACGATGTGCTCGATGAAATCCAGAAAAGTCCGGGCAAGGCCTTGCGCTTTCTCGGCGACGGTGCCAGTGTCCCCGCCTTGCGGGTCCGCTGACCCTTACTTGCCGTAGACCGCGTTCTCGGGTGCCTGCGGGTCCGGGATCGTGGCGGTGCGCACGACGTACTGGTCGGGGTTGAAGTACACCGTGAAGATCATCGAACTGTTCGGCGGCTCCAGGAAGCGCCAGTCCCAGGCGGTCTCCTTCTTGAGTTCAAACGGGGTGATCTTCATGGGTTTGCCGAGCATCCGGCGCACCTCTTCCATCGCCATACCGGGCTGCACCCGCGCAAAATTCTCCGGTGTCAGCACCTGTCGCAAGGCGCTCATTCTGCCGTCCGGACCGATGGAAATCATGTAATTGCGGTGGCCGGACGGCTGGCGGTTGTACTCGAGCACACGCGTGCTGCCTGGTGCATCCCAGATTTTCTCGGGCTCACCGAACCTGGCGCGCACATCGGCCTCGGTGGCCACGCCCTCCTCCAGCTCGCTGATGCGCTGGGGATCGCAGCCGAGCAGTGTGAGGAGGGTGGCAAGCAGCCCCATCAGCAGCTTTTTCCTCGTAAACAGTTCATTCAACGCCATCCTCCGGGGTAATGACTAAAATCGTTCCGAAAGGTCCAGTTTATGTCTATCTTCCGCCGCCCAGACTACCAGTCCGAAGTGACCCAGTTCATCGACCAGCTCAAGGCCAGCAAACCCACGCTGGAAGCCGAGCAGCGCGCAGGGCGCGCCCTGCTGTGGGACAAGGACATCGACCGCAGCGCGCAGCGCGAGTACAGCCAGGCGCGCGTGCCGCAGCAGCCCTACGTTTACCAGACCCAAAGCAAGTGACTGCCCAAGTGAGCGCGGCAGCCGCGCCATCGGGCGAGCCGGACAATCTGGCTCTGATGCCCGAGGTCGTGGACCAGGTCGCGCTGGCGCGCCTCTATGGTGAACCGCTGTTTGCCATGCCGACGGATCTCTACATTCCGCCGGACGCGCTCGAAGTGTTCCTGGAGGCTTTTGAAGGCCCGCTGGACCTGCTGCTGTATCTGATCCGCAAGCAGAACTTCAACATCCTCGACATTCCCATGGCTGGCGTGACCCGCCAGTATCTCGTCTATGTCGAGGAAATCCGCAGCCGCAACCTGGAGCTCGCGGCTGAATACCTGCTGATGGCGGCCATGCTGATCGAGATCAAGTCGCGCATGCTGCTGCCGCCCAGGAAGTCCGCCGAAGGCCATGAGCCCGAAGACCCGCGCGCGGAGCTGGTCCGGCGCCTGCTCGAGTACGAGCAGATGAAGCTGGCCGCCGCGCGCCTGAATGCCGTGCCCCAGCTTGGCCGTGATGTGCTGCGCGGCCAGGTGTACATCGAGCAGGCCATGCAGCCGCGCTTTCCGGACGTCAACGTGGTGGATCTGCGCGAAGCCTGGGCCGACATCATGAAGCGCGCCAAGCTGGTCCAGCACCACCGGATCACGCGCGAGGAGCTGTCCGTGCGAGAGCACATGAGCATCGTGCTGCGGCACCTGCAGGGCCGCAAGTTTGTCGAGTTCGAGAACCTGTTCGACCCGGCCAAGGGCATCCCCGTGCTCATCGTCACCTTCATCGCATTGCTTGAGCTGGCCAAGGAGACCTTGATTGAAGTGACCCAGGCCGAAGCTTTCGCCCCCATCTACGTCCGGCTGGCGTACTCCCCTGCATAACAAGACGCAACAAGCAAGACACAACAGGCAGTTCGAGTTGGCTAATTCACAAGACTTCGATGTATTGATCGTCGGCAGCGGCCTTGCCGGCCTGTCCGCCGCCCTCC
>CAZFKW010000003.1:4278-13575 GCA_964519795.1 uncultured Ramlibacter sp.
GCTCGAGCGGCTGGGCCCAGGGCGGCATCGCTGCGGTGCTGGGCGAAGGCGACACCTTTGCCTCGCATGTGGACGACACGCTGATAGCAGGCGCAGGCCTGTCCGACCCGGCGGCAACGCGCTTCGTGGTCGAGCATGCACCCGAAAGCATTGCCTGGCTGCGCGAGCTGGGTGTTCCTTTCTCGCAGGAAGACGGCCATCTGCACCTCACCCGCGAAGGCGGCCACAGCGCGCGGCGGATTGTGCATGTGACCGACGCGACGGGCGCGGCCGTCCAGCGCACGATGATCGAGCATGTGCGCCGCACACCCAACATCACGCTGCTGGAGCACCACACGCTGGTGGACCTCATCACCGGCAAAAAACGCGGCATGCCCTTCAACCGCTGCCTCGGACTCTACGCACTGGACGAGACCACCGACGAAGTGCTTACATTCCGGGCGCCCCACACCATCCTGGCGACAGGCGGTGCGGGCAAGGTCTACCTCTACACCACCAACCCCGACACCGCCACGGGCGACGGCATTGCCGCCGCCTGGCGCGCCGGCTGCCGGGTGACGAACATGGAGTTCATCCAGTTCCACCCCACCTGCCTGTACCACCCGCTGGTCAAGTCCTTCCTGATCACCGAGGCCGTGCGCGGCGAAGGCGGACGGTTGCTGTTGCCCGACGGCACGCGCTTCATGCCTGACCACGACCCCCGTGCCGAACTCGCCCCGCGCGACATCGTCGCCCGCGCGATCGACTTCGAGATGAAGAAGCACGGCCTGGACTGTGTGCACCTGGACATCTCGCACCAGCCGCGCGCGTTCATCCTGGAACACTTCCCCAATATCCATGCGCGCTGCCTGGAGCTGGGCATCGACATCACCACAGAACCCATCCCGGTCGTACCCGCCGCACACTACACCTGCGGCGGCATCCACACAGACCTTTCGGCCCGGACCGACCTGGCCGGCCTGCACGCCATCGGCGAGACAGCCTACACAGGCCTGCACGGCGCCAACCGCCTGGCCAGCAATTCGCTCGTCGAATGCATGGTGTTTGCCCGCTCCGCCGCCACCGACATCATCAAGACGCCGCTGCCCGCGCCACCCGAAGTTCCGGCATGGGACGTGAGCCGTGTGACCGACCCTGATGAGTCGGTCGTCATATCCCACAACTGGGACGAGCTGCGCCGCTTCATGTGGGACTATGTGGGCATCGTGCGGACCAACAAGCGCCTGGACCGCGCGCTGCACCGCATCGCCCTCCTGCAGAGCGAAATCCACGAGTTCTATTCGAACTTCCACGTCTCGCGCGACCTGCTGGAGCTGCGCAACCTGGTGCAGGTGGCTGAACTCATCGTGCGCTCCGCACGGTCACGCCACGAAAGCCGCGGCCTGCATTTCAGCCGGGACTACCCGGAACTCGCGCCGGACCCGAAGCCGACGACGCTGGTGCCCTGAGCGGCTGTCATCGCATCACGGTCCGCGAATGAGCTGGACTTGACTCCGGATCAATAGCCTCCTTCACAACTGCAGGCAACAGCCAGTCGTCCGCGTCACCAAACGACGACTTGAAGCCGGCCAGAACAGCAATGCGGTCGGCCTGGAACCCGAGCTGCGCGGACAACAGCTCAATATTTCAACTCGTGGAGAACGTCTCTCTCTACACAAGCGCCATCCATTGCCAGTTGCTGTATGAGCTTGGCCGTCACTGCGCACTGCTGAAGGGCTACGACTACTGTTCCGATGGGCAGCAATGGCTCTGCTTGTGTGGTGGCTTGTCCGGACATGACTTCTGACTCCTGTATTGGATAGTTCGGCGTTAATTCTAACTATAGTTGGAAGACAATTCGTCGCGATGCCTCCATCCTCTGCCCACTAAAGGTGGCACAGATGTGGGAAGAAGAAAGGGCTTTTGGCCAGTCGTTGCGCGCTTTGCGGGAACACAGGGGATTGACTCAGGAAGGGTTGAGCCTCGAGGCCGAGCTCTCCAGGAATTTCATCAGCCAGCTTGAACTCGGCACCAAGTCGCCCAGTCTTCGCACCATCTTCCGGCTTTGCAAGGTGCTTGAGATCGCGCCCGCTGAACTCATGAAGGATGTAGTCAAGCGGATGGCGTGAGCATGCATGGGTGAGCGCAGTTCAGGGCTTCGCTGTACTGACCTACGCGCCGCTGTCTCAACAGCAGCGCCTGCGGCGCTGAGATCTACAAACCGCGCGTTGCGCGGTTGTTTCTGGCCTGATTTTGTAGCCTGCGGTGAGCGGTGTGTGCGTCTCCCGGTGCAGAAAGCCTGCCACTGGTGGCGCACCACGAACCAGGCAGACCGCGACCGGCGGCACGCCACCATGCTGGCTGCAAGGCTGTGGGCAGGGCTGTGGGCGCGCCTCTTTGGCGCCGAGCACCGGAAGAATCGAGGGTTGCTCCGCGGAACGCGGAGAAGCGAAGGAGCGAATTTTTCAAAGGCGCGTTCAGCGCCCTTTGCAAAATTCGACCCGTAGCGACCCCTCGATTTCGAGAAGCGCAGGGGACCCGTAGCGAAGCGGAGGGCGCCAAAGTGAAGCGCCCACAGCCCTGCCCACAGCCTTGCGCGAGGTACCGATGCCAAGAACCGCGCAACGTGCGGAACATAAATTCTCAGCGCCGAAGGTGCTGCTGTTGAGCCAAGCGCGCGGGGACCTCTACGCCGCGCCGATATTCGGAACCAGCGAACCCGCCGGCTGACCAGCCTTCTGCGCGGCCGTGAACGCGAGCATCCGGTCGATGGGCAGGCGAGCACGCACACCCAGCGCCGGGTCCACATGGATCTCGTTGGTCCCCGTCTCCAGCACATGCGCCAGACCCGCGAGCCCGTTCATCGCCATCCAGGGGCAATGCGCGCAGCTCTTGCAGGTGGCGCTGTTGCCGGCGGTTGGCGCCTCGTAGAACACCTTGCCGGGGTTCAGCGTGCGCAGCTTGTGCATCATGCCGTTGTCGGTGGCCACGATGAACTCTTCGGCCTGCATCTGCTGGGCCGCCTTGAGGATGCCGGACGTCGAACCCACAGCGTCTGCCAGGGCAATGACGTCCTGTGGCGACTCGGGGTGCACCAGCACCTTGGCGTTCGGGTGTTCCTTCATCAGCGCCTGCAGCTCGAAGGCCTTGAACTCGTCATGCACGATGCAGGCGCCGCCCCACATCACCATGTCTGCGCCGGTCTCGCGCTGGATGTACCCACCCAGGTGCTTGTCCGGCGCCCAGAGGATCTTGTGGCCCTTGTCCTTGAGCGCGCGCACGATGTCCAGCGCGCAGCTTGACGTCACGAGCCAGTCCGAGCGCGCCTTGACGGCGGCGCTGGTGTTGGCATAGACCACCACCGTGCGATCCGGGTGGGCATCGCAGAACGCGCTGAACTGCTTGATGGGGCAGCCCAGGTCGAGCGAACAGTTGGCGTCCAGGTCGGGCATCAGCACACGCTTTTCTGGCGAGAGGATTTTGGACGTCTCACCCATGAAACGCACGCCCGACACCACCAGAGTGGTGGCCGGGTGGTCACGGCCAAAGCGTGCCATCTCCAGCGAGTCGCTGACGATACCGCCAGTTTCCTCGGCCAGGTCCTGCAGGTCGGGATGCACGTAGTAGTGCGACACCATCACGGCATTGCGCTCCTTGAGCAGCCGCCGGATCCTGTCCTTGAGTTCCGCGCGCTCGGCGGGAGACGGCTCCACGGGAACACGGGCCCAGGCATGCTGGGTCGGGCAGCTGGGCTGCTCGTAGTCGACGTTGATGATATTGATGACGGCGCTCATGGGGTTCTCACAGTTCCTGCAGTCGCATGGAAAAATCGGTCGCTTTCACGTCCTTGGTCAATGTGCCGATGGAGATGCGGTCCACGCCCGTCTCCGCAAGTTCGCGCAGCCCGTCGAGTGTGACGCCCCCAGAAATTTCGAGGATGGCGCGGCCGTTGTTGATGGCCACCGCTTCATGCAGCATGGGCAGGCTCATGTTGTCCAGCAGCACCATCGTGGCGCCGGCATCCAGGGCCTCGCGTAGCTGCGCCAGGGTCTCGACCTCGATCTCCACAAAGCTCGCCTGGGCCGCCACGCGCGCGGCCGCCTTGAGCACGGGGACCACGCCGCCCGCTGCTGCGATGTGGTTTTCCTTGATGAGGATGGCGTCATACAGGCCGATTCGGTGGTTCGTTCCACCGCCCACACGTACAGCGTATTTCTGCGCCAGGCGCAGGCCGGGCAATGTCTTGCGGGTGTCGACAATCTGTGCGCGCGTGCCCTTGACGATGCCGGCATACAGCGCGGTCTTGGTTGCCACAGCGCTGAGCAGCTGCAGGAAGTTGAGCGCCGTGCGCTCGGCCGTGAGCAGCGCGCGGGCCGAGCCTTCAATCTCCAGCACCACCTGGTCGGCGGCACAACGCCGGCCTTCAGCAACGATCCACCTCACCTGGGCCGAAGGCTCCACCTGCCGCAACGTTGCCTCCACCCATGGGCCGCCGCAGACAACGGCGTCCTCGCGGGCCAGGACGCGCGCGCGGACCCGGCGCGATGCATCGACAAGGCCGGCCGTCAGGTCCCCCGGGCCGACATCTTCTTCGAGCGCACGGGCGGCATCGGCACGTGCCAGTTCAGCGACGCTTGTGGTGGAGAAATCGAATACGTGGGTCATGACGTCAAGCATAGCGCCAACGCTGAATCGGCGCGGATGCAGGTGAATGACTCCTGCCACCTCACCTTTGCACCAGTCCAAGCCTGCGCGCCAGATCGGCAGACCGGCGCTCCAGCTTGCGAAGCTTGTCCTGGTAGCGCGCCACCTCGCCTCCGACAACTTCCTGGCCGGCCTCCTGCATGCGCTCGCCAACCTCCGGCTCCGCAAGCACCTTGTTGAACTCACGGTTGAGCTGCTCGACCCGTGCTGCCGGCGTCTGGATGGGCACCAGCACACCATAGGCGCCCTCCATCAGGAAGTCAGGCCAGACCTGAGTGAACAGCGGCACGGTCTCAGCCGGCCCCGGGCCGCGCGCAGAGGCAGCGAGCACACGCAGCCGGCCGGTCTGCACCAGTTTGGCCACCGCGTCGATATTGGCGAACATGATGTCCACATGCCCACCCTGCAGGGCGTTCAGGGCCTGGGCCAGCCCCGCATAGGGCACAGTCACCACCGCGCCGCCGGTGTTCGCGCGCAGCTGCTCGCAAGCCATGGTGGTGGCGCCAGGTACGGCTGCGCAATTCCAGCCGCCGGGCCGGCCCGGCGGCGCGTGCTCCAGGTCCTTGACAGAAACAATGCCGGAGCCTGAAGCGCTGACAAGCCAGTACCGCTCATTGGTCAGCTGCACGACAGGTTGCAGACCATCGAGAGGGGTGTAGCCGGGTTTCTGCATCCAGGCGTTGCTGACTATGCTGGCCCCGGAGAACAGCATCACCCGCCCGTCCGGCGCGGCGCGCGCGACCGTTTCGACACCGATAAACGTATTGGCACCCGGGCGGTTCTCCACGACATGGGGCTCGCCCGTCAGCGCGGCCATGCGCAGCGCGAACATGCGCGCCGACGCGTCGAGTGCGCCACCCGGAGGTGCCGGCACCACGATACGCACGGCCGCCTGTTGTGCGCTGGCAGGCGCAAGTGCCGCTGCGCCCAGCAGCATGGATGCAGCAAGTGTGCGCAGGCGGGCGTCCATGGCCACTCAATCAAACTTGAGGGCGTCGTCGGGAATTTGAGGCGCCGGCGTTGGTACGGATGCGGCTGCGGTGTCGGCCTTCGGTCCCAGTCGCACCCTGCTGCGCAGCACATCGCGCTCGATCTTGCCGGCCGCATTCCGCGGAAGCGAGGCCACCGTCACTACCCCCTTGGGCTGGCAATTGGCACCCAGCTTTCTGAGACACCTCTGCCTGAGCGCTTCCACGTCCGCCCCCTGCGGCGCGACGATCACCGCAACGAGAATGGGCGCGCCGATGGCATCGGACACCACCACGGCGGCCGACTCGGTGATGGCGGCGTCTTCCTCGATCACAGCCTCGATCCGGGTGGGGTCAATCTTCACGCCGGCGAGGTTGAGCACATCGTCTCCCCGGCCGTCCAGCCACAAAATGCCGTCCGGCGTGACCGCGCCCCGGTCGCTGGAGTGAAACCAGCCGTCGCGGAACGCCTTGTCATCGGCACCGGAGCCTTTCGAATAGCCGCGTGCCATGTTCGGCGCCCGAAAGCGCAGCAGGCCGCGCTTGCCAGGCGGCAGCACCGCCCCGTCGGGGCCGACGGCCTGCGCCTCGACCCAGGGCATGAGTCTTCCGGCGCAGTCCGGGTGCTGCGCTGCCAGCGCCGGGTCGGCCAGCGCGGCCATGCCGATCTCGGTGGCGCCGTAGTTGTTGAAAACGGCGGGGCAGATGGACTCCGCCAGCGCCTCCCTGAGCTGCGGCGACATCATCGCCCCGCCCACCCAGATCGAGGCCAGGCCCGGTATGGGGCCGGTACGTGGCGCCTCTTCGCTGCGGGCGAACCGGACCATGCCCAGCGCAGTGCCTGTCGTCGTGATGACCTGCGTGGCCTCATTGGCCACCGCGGCACGCATCGCGTCTTCGGATGACCGGCTTACCGGCAGGATGATGCAGGCGCCGGCCTGCAAGGTTCGCAGCCAGTTGTGTACGGCATAGTTCATGGCCGGGTCCATGGCCAGCAATACCCGGTCCCGTGAAGTCGTGGGCGCCACGACGCGCCGGAGGTTGGCTGTGAGGATCGAGCAGCCATGCGTCCATTCGATGCCCTTGGGCTTGCCCGTGGTGCCGGAGGAGAGCGACACGCGCCAGACTTCATCGGGCTCTGCCGGAACGATCACCGGGATTCGAAGGTCGGGCCCCGGCCGCTCACCCAGGGCCGAGAACATGAACTGGCGCTCCGCCGGTATGCGCTTGAGTGCATGATGGCTCTCGCGGTCATGCACGACGTACGTCATGCCGCAATCGCCGGCGATGGTATCGAGCAGTTCATCGGCAATGGGAACGGGCACCGCGACCGACACTGCTGCGATGTGGGCCAGCGCAAGTGTCAGTGCAATGCCGGCCACCGGCTGCCTGACGCACACCCCCACCCGGTCGCCGCGTTTCACGCCTGCCGCATGCAGCCGCGCGGCGACCACGCACACCATGGCGAAAAGCTCACCGTGTGTAGCCTTGTACTTGCCCATCACCAGGGCCGGCTGGTCCTGCCGTGAGCGGGCTTCACGTTCAAACAACTCGGCGACATTCATGATGATCTTTCCAGTTCTGCGGCTGTCAATTCTCCACCCGGGCCTGCCGGCCCATCAAGGCGGCTACGGCCTCCTGAGCATCCAGCCGGCCGTCCAGCAACTCCACCACAGCGCCGGCCACCGGCATCTCCACGCCCAGCAGGCCGGCACGCTGCACCACCGTACGGGCGCAATATACGCCTTCGGCCACGTGGCCCAGCGAGTCAATCGACTGCTGCAGGGTCTTACCCTGCGCCAGCAGCAGACCCACGCGCCGGTTGCGGCTCAGGTCGCCGGTGGCGGTCAGTACCAGATCGCCAAGGCCCGACAGGCCCATGAAGGTTTCCGCCCGCGCACCCAGCGCCACGCCCAGCCGCGTCATCTCGGCCAGGCCGCGCGTGATGAGCGCCGCCCGCGCATTGAGCCCCAGGCCCAGGCCGTCGCACAGGCCCGCAGCAATTGCCAGCACGTTCTTGACAGCGCCGCCCGTCTCCACCCCCACGATGTCATCATTGGCATAGACCCGCAATGCAGGACCGTGAAATGCCTGGACCAGTGCATCCCGCACGGCGCCATGACCGCTGGCCGCGACCAGTGCGGTCGGCTGGCCACGCGCCACTTCCAGCGCGAAGCTGGGCCCGCTGAGCACCCCTGCCTGAAGTCCAGGCGCGACCTGGCTGCAGATTTCATGGGCCAGCAAGCCATGGGATGCCCCATGCGCAGACTCAAAACCCTTGCTGAGCCAGGCAACCGTTGCACGACAACCGCGCAGGCGCTCCAGCCAGCCGCGTACGCCAGCCATGGGCGTGGCAATGATGACAAGGTCGGCCGCCGGCGCGCTGGAAGCCGCGAGCGCTTCAACACCAAGCGCTTCGGGCAGCACCACGTCCGGCAAATACCGCTCGTTGCGACGGGACAACTGCATGGCCCGGGTCTGTGCGGCGTCGCGTGCCCAGAGCGTCACCTCATGACGGTTGCACGCACTCACGGCAAGCGCCGTACCCCAGGCGCCGGCCCCGATCACTGCGATTTTCACGACATGCCTTGCCCGCTGAACAACGCGACAGTCAGCCGGCGCCGGGCCGCCCCAAGCCGGCTGCGCCCCCCTGGAGGGCAGCGAGTACACGAAGTGACGAGCGTGGGGGCCACATTACGCCGGCGCCGGGCCGCCCCAAGCCGGCTGCGCCCCCACGGGGGGCAGCGAGTACACGAAGTGACGAGCGTGGGGGCCACATTTATGCAGTGACGATGCGGGGGGCGTCTGCTGCTCGTACATGGCCTGGAAGTTGATTTCGGCCAGGTGCACGGGCGGGAAACCGCCGCGCTGGATCAGGTCGGCCACATTGCCGCGCAGGTAGGGGTAGACGATTTGCGGGCAGGCAATGCCCAGCACCGGGCCCATCTGTTCTTCAGGCAGGTTGCGCACTTCGAAAATGCCGCCCTGCTTGGCCTCGACCAGGAACACGGTGCGATCGCCGATCTTGGTGTGCACGGTCGCCGTCACGGTGACTTCAAAAATGCCGTCAGCCACAGGGGTGGCGTCCACGCCGAGCTGGATGTCAACAGCGGGCTGGTCCTGCTCCAGCAGGATGGCCGGCGAGTTGGGCTGCTCCAGGGACGCCTCCTTGAGGTAGACGCGCTGGATCTGGAAAACGGGGTCGAGTTGGTCAGCCATGAAGTTCTTTCGGGTCAAAACAAAGCCCGGCCGGTGTGTCCGGCGCGGGCGGGAGTGGAAGGATTATCTCAGGTGGCAGGCAGGGCAGGCCAACCGGGGCAGCCGGACCGGCCTGCCCGCCGGTTCAGGCAGGGTTGAGCAGGGGCACGAGGCCGCCGCGAGAGTCCAGCGCCATGAGTTCGTCGCAGCCGCCAACATGGGTGTCGCCAATATAAATCTGGGGTACGGTGCGCCGCCCGGTCATCTCCATCATCTTCCTGCGCTCGTCGGGGTCTTCATCGATACGCACTTCATTGATCTCTGCGACGCCGCGTGCCTTGAGCACCTGCTTGGCACGCGTGCAGTAGGGGCAATAAGCGGTGGTGTACATCTTGACGGCTTGCATGGCGGGTCCTCAGGATTTCTCAAGCGGCAGGTTAGCCTCTTT
>CAZFKW010000003.1:13595-31403 GCA_964519795.1 uncultured Ramlibacter sp.
GAGCCCGCCGGACAGTACTTGGGCCTGCTCGTAACCGAGTTTTTTGGCCGTCGCAAGGGCCCGGTTGGCGCGCGCGCCCGTGGCACACACCAGGATCAGCGGGAGCGCCTTGTTCTTCACGGCATCCGGCAGTCTTGCTTCCAGGTCATTCAGCGGGATGTTCTTTGCACCGCCCACATGCCCGGCAGCAAACTCCTCCGTCTCGCAGACATCCACCACGACCGCCTTCTCGCGGTTGATCAGCTGCACGGCGCCACTGGCCGTCAGGCTGCCGGCCCGGGCACTGCTGGATACCACGGGCCACAGCAGCATGGCGCCGGAGGCAAATGCCACAGCAAACAGGTACCAGTTATCAACTAGGAAATTCACTTCGAACCTTTCTTGTGCCAGGTCAAAAAAACCCGGAATGGCCGCGATTTTAGAATGGCAGGTTGCCGGGGGCGGGAGTGCCCCCTTTTTGCACATGAAATGACAAGGACACCATGCACAAGCTTGTTCTGATCCGCCACGGCGAATCCACCTGGAACCTCGAAAACCGCTTCACTGGCTGGACCGACGTGGACCTGACCGCCACCGGCATCGAGCAGGCCAGGAACGCCGGCCGGCTGCTCAAGGCGCAAGGCTATGAATTTGACGTGGCATATACCAGCGTGCTCAAGCGTGCGACGCGCACGCTGTGGCACTGCCTGGACGAAATGGACCGCACCTGGCTGCCGGTGGTGCACAGCTGGCGCCTGAACGAGCGTCACTACGGCGGCCTGCAAGGCCTGAACAAGGCCGACACGGCCAGAAAGTACGGCGACGCCCAGGTGCTGGTCTGGCGCCGCAGCTATGACGTGCCGCCGCCACCGCTGGAGGCTGGCGACCCGCGCTGCGAACGTGGCGACATCCGCTACGCCAAGCTCAAACCGGAACAGATCCCCCTGACCGAATGCCTGAAAGACACGGTGGAGCGGGTCATGCCATTCTGGAACGAAGCAATTGCGCCAGGCCTCAAAGCCGGCAAGCGCATCCTGATAGCGGCCCACGGCAACTCCATCCGCGCGCTGGTGAAGTACCTGGACAATGTGTCGGACGCGGACATCGTCGGCCTCAACATACCCAACGGCATTCCGCTGGTGTACGAACTGGACGCCCAGCTCAAGCCCCTGACACACTACTACCTGGGTGACGCCGAAGCGGCGGCGCGCGCTGCCGCCGCGATAGCCAACCAGGGCAAGGCTTAAGGAAATTAGGGGGATTGCAGGGGAACCAAAGCCGCTCCTGTTCGTTCTATACTGCAAATCAAGAGGTGCGTATGGGTCAAAAACTGAAAATCGCGGGCTGGATTTCGCTGGGCGTCCTGGCCGGTGCGTTGACAACCGTTTCCCTGCAGACCGTTGCGCGTGGCTCGCTGGCACCGCTGCCGCTCGAGGAGCTGCAGCAGCTCGCCGCCGTGTTCGGCATGGTCAAGAGCGACTATGTCGAGCCCGTGGACGAAAAGAAGCTGATCTCGGACGCCATCTCGGGCATGGTGGCCAGCCTGGACCCGCACTCCCAGTACTTCGACAAAAAGTCCTTCAAGGAATTCCGCGAAGGCACGACAGGCCGGTTCGTCGGTGTCGGCATCGAAATCACGCAGGAAGATGGCCTGGTCAAGGTTGTCTCCCCCATCGAAGGTTCACCGGCCTACCGCGCCGGTCTCAAGCCCAATGACCTGATCACCCGGATCGACGAAACCCTGGTCAAGGGCCTCACGCTGAATGAAGCCGTCAAGAAGATGCGCGGCGAACCCAACACCAAGGTAATGCTGACCATCTTCCGCAAGGACGAGAACCGGAGCTTCCCGGTGACGATCACGCGCGAGGAAATCCGCACCCAGTCGGTGCGCGGCAAGGTTGTCGAGCCCGGCTATGCCTGGATCCGGCTCAGCCAGTTCCAGGAGCGCACCGTGGAGGATTTTGCCCGCAAGGTTGAGGAGGTCTACAAGGCCGAGCCCAATCTCAAGGGCCTGGTACTCGACCTGCGCAATGACCCGGGCGGCCTGCTGGATGCAGCTGTCGCGGTGTCAGCAGCCTTCCTGCCGGAGAACGTGACCGTGGTGTCCACCAACGGCCAGTTGCCCGAGAGCAAGTTCGTGTACAAAGCCTCGCCCGACTTCTACCAGCGCCGCGGTGGTCCGGACCCGCTCAAGCGCCTGCCGGCCGCCCTCAAGACCGTGCCCCTGGTCGTTCTGGTCAATGAAGGTTCAGCATCGGCCAGCGAAATCGTCGCGGGCGCGCTGCAGGACTACAAGCGGGCCACCATCATGGGCAGCCAGACTTTTGGCAAGGGTTCAGTGCAGACGGTTCGCCCCCTCGGCCCGGACACGGGCCTGAAGCTCACCACAGCCCGTTACTACACGCCTACGGGCAAGTCCATCCAGGCCAAGGGCATCGTGCCCGACGTGATGGTTGACGAGACGGAGGAAGGCAACCTCTTTGCCGCGCTGCGCACCCGCGAGGCCGACCTGGAGAAACACCTGGCCAGCGGCCAGGGCGCTGAAGTGAAGGATCCCGGCCGTGAAAAAGCCCGCGAAGAAGCGCGCAAGCGTCTTGAGGAAGATGCAAAGAAGCCGCCGTCCGAGCGCAAGATGCCGGAATTCGGCTCTGACCGGGACTTCCAGCTCATCCAGGCCCTGAACCAGCTCAAAGGCCGGCCCGTTCTGATCAGCAAGACCATGATCGAGCGGAAAGAGGAAAAGAAAGAGAATTGACCGACGACCAGCTCCTGCGCTATTCCCGCCATATCCTGCTCGAAGGGGTTGGCGAGGAAGTGCAGGAACGGTGGTTGTCAAGCCACGCGCTGATCATCGGCGCCGGCGGCCTCGGTTCACCCGCTGCGCTCTACCTGGGAGCTGCGGGCGTCGGGCAGATCACCCTGGTGGATGACGATGTGGTCGATGTCACAAACCTCCAGCGCCAGATCGCCCATGACATGTCCCGCCTGGGGAGCCCGAAGGCGCTCTCGGCCGCGCAGTCAGTTGCCGCCATCAACCCGGAGGTCCGCGTCAGTACGGTCGTGGCACGGGCCGACGCCGCGTTGCTGGACGCGCTGGTGCGGGAGGCCGGGGTTGTACTGGACTGCTGCGACAACTTCGCAACCCGCCATCTGGTGAACGCCGCCTGTGTGCGGCATGGCAAGCCCCTGGTATCCGGAGCCGTGATCCGCTTTGACGGACAGGTCACGGTGTACGACCCGCGTGATGCGGCTTCTCCCTGCTATGCCTGCGTGTTCCCCCCGGAGGCCGGCGTTGAGGAAACGCGCTGCGCGACCCTGGGTGTCTTTGCGCCGCTGGTCGGCGTCGTCGGCGCCATGCAGGCTGCTGAAGCGCTGAAGCTGCTGGGCGGTACCGGCGCGTCGCTGGCGGGCCGGCTCCTGATGCTGGACGGCAGGAACATGGAGTGGAGTGAAATGCGTGTCCCGCGCGAGAAAGCCTGTCAGGTTTGCGGCCCGGCTTGCGGTCACTGACCCGTCCACGCGCAAATCCGCAAGGCGCCGGGCGGGCCCGATGGCGCCGGGCTATTTCGCAGCCGGACCTGCAACCTTGCCGACCTGGGACAGGACCTTCGAGCAGTCCACATCCTCCCCCGGACCGGTCTCCACAGTGGCGGCAAGCGCCAGCAGGGGGTTAACAAAGCCAAGTGCCAGTGCAATTCCGGCGCGGCCGGCCAATGCGGCCTTGTCGGGTGTAGCGGTCGGCGCAGCGAAGGTCCCGCCGATCCTCAGTGGGGAGCGCAGGCTCAGGATGCTCACGTCCTTGGGCTGGGGGCGAAAGCGGATGTCCAGTGTTTCGTTGGCCAGGCTGACTTCACCGGCGCCGTAGATGACGGTATCCACGGTATCAAGCACGATGGATTGCGTGCTCATCAGGCCTTGCTTCACATCAAACGCGCCACCCGCGCAGCGCAACCGTACGGACCTGTCCCCCTGCACCAGGAACTTGATGACTTCACCGCCATCCAGTCCCATGTATTCCAGCAGGATGTTGCTGATTTCCCCCTTGCCCATGAGCACGCCGACGGTGCCCGATGCCGAGCCAAGCATCTGCGCTGCGGAGTTGCCCCGCCCCGACAGGTTCACCCGGCCGTTGAGCGTGCCAAGGCTTGACTTGGTCAGCTCCACCGTCGGGAACAGCTGGTTCAGCTGCAGGGATCGGGCCGACAGGCTGGTGCGCACGGCTGCGGGGTTGACGCGGGCGTCAATGACGATGCTGCCGGCCAGGGTTCCGCCGGCTACCCCCATTTGGAACGGATCGAGCGTCAGTTCACCGTCCTTGAGGCGGACATGCACACTGCCCTTGTCAAGCGGGAGCGCTTTCACCCGGCGTATGTCGGCGGCGCTGTAGACAACGTCCGCGTTCATGGCATTCAGGCGCTCGAAGTCCAGCGGCGTCGTGGGCAGGATCCGGCCTGCGCCTTTGGCCGTCCGCGCCGATGCGGCCGCAGCGGGGGCAGCGGGCGCAACAACCACCTTTGACGTCCGGTCGTTACGGCTGGTTACCGTGACCCGGGCCACCGGCTTTTCAGGCCCTGCGCCGATGATCGGCCCCAGGTCGTCGAAGTTGAGCACGCGCGACTGGACCTTGCCGCTCAACATCCCGACCTTGCCGCTGCTGTCATAGGCCAGATCGCCTGACAGGTCAGTGCTCCCCAGGCGGCCTTGTATTCCATTGACCTTCCAGACTGCGGCCTGCTTGTTCAGCCGGCCGCGCAGTGCATAGGCCGGCGTTGACGGCAAGACGACGCCCAGCAGCTTGTACAGGTCCGCGAGGTTGCCGCCGCGCAAGTCGAACTGCGCGTCGGTGCCGTCAAACCGGGCGAGGTTGGCGACGGTGCCGGTGGCCTTCAACGTGGTGCTCCCCGCCTTCGCATCAATTTCCAGCGGAAACGGCTGCTCCATGTCGGCGCTGAGCTGCAGCACGCTCCCGGTGCGGCCCCTTGCAGAGAAAGCCTCGTTCTTCCACTTGCCGCGGGCCGAGTATTCAAGCGGCATCCCATCACCCGGGTTGGTGATGGCGAAATCAGTCTTGATGTCCGCCCCCATTGCGGTCGCCAGGAAGTTCACCGAGCCCTTGTCCACGAGCAGGCGTCCAATGCTGGGCACCGTGCCCTGGTCAGACGTGTCCTTGCCCAGTGCCCAGGTCCGGCGGCCGTCAGGCTCCATCTGCAGGCCCAGCTGGGGCTGGTCCAGCTTCAGCACCGGCAGTTCCACTTTGCGGCTGAGCAAGGGCCAGAGCCGGATGTGGATCTCAGCTCCCTGCGCTTCAACAAGATATGGATCACGCGCCCATGGCGGGTTGGCAAACTGGATGCCATCCGCGAACACCCGGGTCGTCGCGCCGAGCTTCACATCCAGCCTGCGGGTGATCTCGAACGTCCGCCCCGTCTGATCGCTGACGTACCTGTTCAATGGTCCGCGCAATACGTCCCAGGGGAAAAACACCACCACCAGCACCAGCACCGCCAGCAACGCCAGCAGGGACAGGCCGATATTTCGCCACAGGTGGCGTGAAGTCTGCGGGGACGGAGTTTCTGCGTTCATTCCGCCGACTGTGCAGTATCGGCAACGCCCTGAAAATCGGCTGGCGGGGGCAGTCCTTGTCAGCCGGAACCTACAGGAGTGGTCCGCAAGACGCAGGCCAACAACACCGTAGGAAGCGTCCTACATGCAACCCGCGCGGCCACTGGCACAATTGTTTACAGGGCAAAGGTAGAGTGAGGGACAAGCTGACAGCCGCCAACGGGCCGCTGTGGGCAAGCATCCCCGCCAGCATGGATGGATCATTGTGGGACTTAGAACTTACATCGTTGAAGACAACGCAACCATCCGAGAAAACCTGATCGGCACTCTGGAAGAACTGACTCCTGTCAAGGCCGTAGGCGTGGCAGAAACCGAATCCGAAGGCAAGGCCTGGCTCACCCACAACATTGCGCAATGGGACCTTGCCATTGTTGACCTGTTTCTTCGCCAGGGCAGCGGCCTGGGCATCATCGAAGCCTGCCGCAACCGCGACCCGTCACAGAAGGTCGTGGTGCTGAGCAACTACGCAACCCAGGAAATGCGGCGGCGCTGCGAGCAGCTGGGCGCCGATGCCGTGTTCGACAAATCCAATGAAATCGAGGCCCTGGTTGATTACTGCGTTTCCCAGTTCCCGGCAACAGGTGGCGACAAGGAAGGCCGGTAGGGCCGTGGCCGCCACGGCTGGCCCCCGCAGGTCTATCCCGGGCAATGTGCCTGCTTGGTTTCACTCAGGCCCGGTTGATGAGCCTGTGCGTGTTGCGGCAAGCTCAGTCGATGAGCTTGTTTTTGAGCGCGTAGTACGTCAGGTCGCTGTTCGACGCCAGGCTCATCTTTTCCATCAGCCGCGTGCGGTAGGTGCTCACCGTCTTCACGCTCAACGACAACGCCTTGGCAATGTCACCGGCCGTCTCGCCCTTGGCCAGCTTCAGGAACACCTGGAATTCACGCTCGGACAGCTGTTCATGCGGCGCGGCGCCTTCCTTGCGGTTGAGCTGCTGGGCCAGGAGCTCCGCCACGGTCGGGGAAATGTAGCGGCGCCCCAGCGAGATGGTGCGGATCGCGTTGACGATCTCCATCGGATCGCATTCCTTGTTCAGGTAGCCGCTGGCGCCCTGGCGGATGAGGTTGACAGCGTAATGCTCCTCGGGATAGCCGCTCAGGATCAGGATGCCGAGGTCGGGGGCCTTGGCGCGGATCATGCCCAGCGCGTCGATACCGCTTTGCCCCGGCATGGACAGGTCCATGACCAGTACATCCATTTCATTGTTGCGAACCAGGTCGATGGCTTCGCGCCCGCTGGCCGCCTCTCCCACCACGCGAAGATCGACATGGTCAGAGAAAAACTGCTTGAGGCCGGAGCGCACGATGGCGTGGTCATCCACAATTCCGATTTTGATCATGTCGCTTTCTTTCGTTGAAGTCCGGTACGGCCCGCGTCCAGCGGCGCTGTCCCTGTGCAGCACGTCGCCAGATGGTCCGCCTGGGGTTGATTATTCCCCAATTCTTCCCTTTGTTGCCAACCGGAGGTCCTGATGCGCTGGTTCGCAATTCCAAAGATGGCCATCAGCCTGCCACTGGCAGTGCTGGCGGCCTTCACGCTGATAGCCGTGAACGAGGCCGGCTATGAGCGATCCACCCGGGCAAACGCGAATATCGCCACGGCGCAGCAAACACGCGGCGCCATCAATACCCTGCTGCAGTACACACTGGACGCCGAGACCGGCCAGCGCGGCTACCTGCTCACCGGGGACCCCCGCTACCTGGAGCCTTACGACCTGGCGACCGCCAGCATCAATGACGTTCTGGACGATCTGCGCCGACTCTACGCCGGCGACAAGGAAAGGCTGGCCGACTTCGTCGTGCTGGCGGGACATATCTCCCGCAAACTGGGCGAGATGGATGTGAGTGTCCGCCTGCGCAAGCAGGGCAATGAAGACGCCTGGAAGTTTGTGTTGACGACCGATGTCGGCAAGGAACAGATGGACGCGATCCGCCAGCAGACGGCCAAGCTGATTGCGGCCAGCACGATGGAGATCGAATCCAGCCAGGCCGAGATCACCCGCTCGTTGCAGCTGTCCCGACTGGCGATCGCGGCCATCGCACTGGCCGGCCTGCTGGCTTTCTATATGTACCTGCGCCAGACCAGTGCGCTGACGCGGGCGGGCCTGCGCGAGCAGGAGTCGCTCAAGCGCGAGCGAGACATGCTGGAGCTGCAGGTGCGCGAGCGCACCGCCAGCCTCGCGGAGCTGGCCACCCACCTGCAGCTGGCACGGGAGGATGAACGCGGGCAC
Source organism: uncultured Ramlibacter sp. (assembly GCA_964519795.1). Lineage (GTDB taxonomy): Bacteria > Pseudomonadota > Gammaproteobacteria > Burkholderiales > Burkholderiaceae_C > JACMQX01. The sequence continues at coordinate 21,428 of CAZFKW010000003.1, forward strand.
CTGGCGCGCGAACTGCACGACGAACTCGGGGCGCTGCTGACGGCAGCCAAGCTGGATGTCGCGCGGCTCAAATCGAGGCTTGGCGGCGAATCTCCGGACCTGCTGCAGCGCCTGCAGCACTTGACTGAAACCCTCAACAGCGTGATCGCGCTGAAGCGCCGCATCATCGAAGACCTGAGGCCGTCCTCGCTCACGCACCTGGGCCTGGTGTCCTCACTAGAGATCCTGGCCCGCGAGTTCTCGGAACGATCGGGCATCGAGATCGTGACCGACCTGGAGCCCGTTGAGCTTGATGACTCGCGCCAGCTTACCGTGTACCGGCTGGTGCAGGAGTCGCTGACAAACGTCGGCAAGTACGCCCAGGCCACGCGTGTGGACATCTTCCTGCACAGCTTTGACGGCCATGTGAGCCTTGAGATCAAGGATGACGGGCAGGGTTTCGACGTGAGCCAGAGCCGGCCGTCCACACATGGCCTTGCAGGCATGCGGCACCGGGTGGAGGCCGCCGGCGGACGCCTGTCCGTGAGCTCTGCGCCAGGCAAGGGCGCACGCATCAGCGCCATGCTGCCAAAGACCGCGTGACGCGCCGGTTGCCGCGCACGGCCTCTGTCAGCGCCGTCCTACACCGCACCTTCATCATGGCCCACAAGGGCTGGAGACTGCGGCTGATGAACAACTCCTGACAACTTCCTTAACCTTGCGACAGGCCTTCAATAAGGAGGGCCGCAACAAGGGTTATTGCCCCGCAAGCTCAAGGAACAGTCATGTTGCACTACACAGTCGTTTTCCTGGTGATCGCATTGATCGCCGCCGTCTTCGGCTTTGGCGGCATTGCCGCAGGCGCAGTCGAGATCGCCAAGATCCTCTTCTTCATCTTCGCCATCATGGCCATCGTGAGCTTTGTGGTCGGCCTGATGCGGCGCAAATAGCCTGCCGTCCAGCCCCTGCCCAACCCCGACCCCAGAAAGGCCACAGACATGATCTCGCGCAACTCCGACAAGCACATCCCCTCCCTTCCCAACGGCTCCCGCCACCTCACACCCGAAAGCGTGCTGCAGTCGGCTGAAGACGCCGTGGAGTCCGCACGTGGCTTCACCAACGACTCGCTGGACAGGGCCGGTGCGGCGATGCGTGACGTCCGTGCCAATCTCGGTTCCTCGGCAGAACACCTGTCCGCCCGTGCCCGCGAACTTGCACGCAAGGGCATGAGCGCCGCCTCCCATACCGGCGAACGCGCACACAAGACCATGAATCATTACGCAGACGTCACGGGCCGCTATGTGTCTGACCAGCCCGTCAAATCGGTGCTGATCGCCGCTGCCGTGGGCGCCGCCCTCGCCGCGTTGGTGATCGCCGCCCGCAACCGCGACTGAACCAGTACGTTCGCGCAGGCAACAACAAAAAATTACAGCAGCAAAGATGTCCTTTTTCCATCCCATTTTTTCGGTACTGGTCAAAAAGCCTGACCTGGTGATTGAACACCTTGCAGGCTACGCTGCCCTGGCCCGCGAAGAAGCTTCGGCTACGGGGACCCAGATGGCCGGGCGGCTTGCTGCGTGGGTCGTTGTCCTTGTGAGCGGCTCGGTGTTCCTGACGTTGGCCGGCATGGCCGTGATGCTGGGCATGATGATGAACCAGTTCCACTGGGCGCTGGTGCTTGTACCCGGTGTGATGCTGGCGCTTGCAGCCATTGCAGCGGGCATTGCGCGCAAGCCATTGCCACCTGAAAACTTTGTCGAATTCAGAAAGCAGATTGATGCGGACGTTCGCGCCCTGCGCGCTGCAGGGGACGGCGAATGAGCGCAGACCTGCCCGAACAGCTGACCCCTTTACAGCGGCTGGTGCGCACACGCGAGGCCATCGTGCAGGCGTTTGACGGGGACAACAGCACCCGCGAACTGGACGACCTCGGCGCTGAATGGGGCCAGACGGCTGTTGAACCGCATGTCACAAGACCGGGACGCAAACCGCGCAATGGCTGGTGGCCCGTCTTCAAGAGCCTGTCAGCCAGCTGGTGGCACCGGCATCCGCTCAATGCGGTGTCGCACATGGCAAGGCCAGTCATCGAAACGTATGCGCGGCGTGAACCGGTCATGCTGCTCGGCGCAGCAGCACTTGCGGGCGCGGCGCTCGTGATGGTGAGGCCGTGGCGGCTGATCTCGGTCGGCGCATTGCTCGCAGCGGTGCTGCGGCCTTCGGAAATTTCAGCTTTCGCGATGACGATGCTGTCGTCATTCAACGGGACCCTGGAGGCGGACAGGAAGCAGCGAGCAGCAGCCAAGACCCGCGCCATGCAGCCCTGAAAGCCCAACATGTTTTTTGCAAACCGGTGAGTGAGGGTGCGGTTCACCGGCCAGCTTTTTCAACCCCTGCACCAACAATTTTTCTTAACTCCAAGGATCCAGCATGAAATACGCTCGCGCAATCGCCATCACCGCCCTGGCAGGCTTTACCGTCATCTCCGCCGGTCTTACCACTGGCTGCGCCGTTGCGCGCGACCAGCAGACCGTCGGTGCTTTCGTGGACGACGCTGCCATCACCACGGCTGTCAAGGCCAAGTTCGTGGAAGACCGTACCGTTGCGGCCAGCTCGATCAGCGTCGAAACGCTGAACGGCACGGTACAACTGTCCGGCTTTGCCAAGTCAGACGCAGAAAAGGCGATGGCCGGCAACCTCGCACGCAGCGCCAAGGGCGTGCGTGAAGTGCGCAACAACATCGTTGTTCGCCCCTGATCGGCTATCCTCTCCGGCATGATGTCCGGGGACAGGCCTGAAAAGGCAGGTGGCAGGGCGCGTGCGTCCGGCCACCTGCCTTTTTTCATTGTTGAACCAGGGCTCGCACAGACATGAGAGTTTTCAGCTGCAATCACTGCGGCCACACCATTTTTTTCGAGAATGTCCAGTGCCTCAATTGCGGGCATGCCCTGGCATTCCTTCCGGACCTGCTGGAAATGTCGGCCATCGAGCCGGCAGGCGACGAGGAGCAGGAACTGTGGCGCCGCACCGGTGACGAGTCCGGTACTGCCTATCGCATGTGCCTGAACACCACCCTCCAGCACGCCTGCAACTTTGCCGTACCGGCAGAGGATCCGACCCTGCTGTGCGTGTCATGCAGGCAGACCCGCATGGCGCCCGACCTGTCTGTCCCCGCAAATCATGAGCACTGGATCCGCATCGAGACGGCAAAGCGTCGCCTCTACTACACACTGGCCCGGCTCGGCCTCACGAAAGACCACGCACACGCGCTGATCTTCGAGTTCCTGGCAGACATGCCCGGTGCTCCCGCCGTTCTGACAGGTCACCAGAACGGCGTCATCACCCTGAATATCGCCGAGGCTGATGATGCGGAACGCGCCAGGCGGCGTATCGAACTGCATGAGCCTTATCGCACCCTGCTCGGCCACCTGAGGCATGAGTCGGGCCACTATTTCTGGGACCGGCTGATCCTGCAGCAAGACCGGCTGCAGGAGTTCAACGACGTTTTCGGAGACCATTCGCTGGACTATCACCAGGCCCTGGCCGACTATTACGGGGCCGGTGGCGCAGCCGCGCTCAACTGGCAGGAGGACTTTGTCAGCGGCTATGCCACCGCCCACCCCTGGGAAGACTGGGCAGAGACCTGGGCGCACTACCTGCACATGGTGGATCTCCTGGAAACTGCTGCGTCCTACCGCACCAGTGTGACCGTGCCTGGCGATGGCGAGGAACAGTCGTGCGTGATGGACCCGTTTGAGCGCTCTGACGCCCAGTTCGACCAGCTCGTCGCGCAGTGGACGCCTGTGACCCTGCTGCTCAACAGCCTGAACCGCAGCCTCGGCCAGGGCGACGCCTACCCGTTTGCGCTGACGCCCGGCGCTTTGCGCAAGCTGCGTTATGTTCATGACGTCATACGCAGCTCGGCCGGGTCTGCTGGCAGCCCGGCCGATGGGAATGAAGAAATGTCGGAGGCGGAGGATCCGGCATGAACGCCGGATCCTCCGCGCAGGGGGTTCAACCCGCCGTGACAGTCAGCTGGTTGTTGACGTTGGTCACGCCCTTGATGGCTCTTGCAAGCTGTTCAGCGCGCTCCCTGGCGCTTGCGCTGGGCGCCGGACCGACGAGGGTGACTGCGCCATCCTTGGTGTCGACGTTGATCCGTATGGCGCTCAGGTCGGGGTCTTTTGCAAAGCTGGCATTGACCTGAGCCGTGATCGCGGCGTCATCGATCTTCTCGCCGATGGTCGTCGCGGCTTCGCTGGACGCCACCTTTGCATCGGCCGCCGCGTCCTTCACGTCAGCCTTGATTTCAGCCGCCTTGTCCTCGGTCTTGGCAATGGCGGTATCCAGTTTCTGGCCGGCGGTCTGGTCGTCCGCCTTGCTGCATGCGCCAAGCGCGAACATGAGTGCGATCACCGAAGCAACCGCGACGGGTCTGGCTATATGTTTCATGGCATGTACTCCTTGGTGTGTACCGATGTATGTTGGATGTATGTGGATTGACTCCGGGAAAGCTCAGACTTTGAGCGGAGTGTCCACGGGCTTGTCGGGCTCGACCGGATCCTTGACCGGAATGGGTGGCTCATGCGGGGGAGCCCGCTGCGGAACCGCCACATCCGGATCATCAGGCGGCGGGGTGCCCGGCCCGCCCTGGAAGTTCATCATCAGATCCTGTCGACGACTTTTTGTGCGGCATCCTTGACGCCCTGGCGTGTGTCGCCCACTGTGGCCTGCACCTTGCCGGAGGCCTGGTCCACCAGGCCTTCGCCTTCAAGCTTCTCGTTGCCGACAGCCCTGCCGGCAACTTCCTTGACCTTGCCCTTGGCCTGGTCGACACGACCCTTGATTTGATCCTTGTTCATGCTGGTTCCTTCGAGTGGTTGATGAATCTGACCGATGCGCGCACCTGTCATGAAATCAACTTTAAGCCGCGCCAGGAAGCCTGCATGTGGGAATGCACGGAAGCTCCTGTAGGACAACTGCGTCCACGCATTGATCCCTGTTGTTGCTGCGATCTGGCGGTCCCGGATTGCGCCTGGCCAACATTGCGCTCCAGCCTGGCTGCCAGGTTGGCAGGCGGCTTGTGCAGGCGGTTTGTGCATCAGCACCATGGATAATCGGACAACGGAACACCGTGAAGGCATCACGCGCCGCGCGTCGCGGCGCCCGGAATGTCCTGCATCTACAACCGGCTCCATGACAAAGCTCCAGCACTGGTTCCCCTTTCTCCGCTGGCCCAGGCCCGACGCAGCGCTGCTGCGCGGCGAGACGGGCGCGGCCATCACGGTCGCCCTGGTGATGATCCCGCAGTCCGTGGCCTATGCGGGCCTGGCGGGCATGCCGCTGATCACCGGCCTGTACGCGACCTTCCTGCCCATGCTGGTCGCCGTCATGTTCAGCAGCTCGACGCGCCTCTCGGTCGGACCCTCGGCACTGACGGCGGTGCTGGTGGGCGCGTCACTGCTGGGCATGGCTGAACCGGGCAGCCCGCAGTGGGTCTCGTTTGCAGTGTGGCTGGCCATCCTCGCGGGCTGCATCCAGCTTGTGCTGGGCGCCACCGGCGCATCATGGGTCCTCAACCTGGTCAGCTCTCCCGTGCTCTCCGGTTTCAGCCAGGCGGCCGCACTGCTGATCATTGCCTCGCAGGTACCCGCGCTCATCGGCCTGAAGGGCCCGCTGTCCAGCCTGGCCGCTGCACCGGAATTTGACCTGGCGGGCCTGGGCTTTGGCGTCACCAGCCTTGCGCTGTTCGTGGCCGGAAAGCGCCTGCTGCCACGCCTGCCCATGGTCCTGGTGGTGCTGGTCGCTTCGGGCCTGCTGAGCTGGTACACGGGCTATTCGGTGAACGGCGCGGTGATTGGCACCCTGCCTGTCGGCCTGCCGACACCCTACCTGCCGGCACTGCCGGGGTGGGAGGCAGGCAGCGCGCTGATCGCCCCTGCCCTGGTGATTGCACTGGTCAGCTCGATGGAAATGGCAGCCAGCGCCAAGATCGAAAGCCAGCGCGACGGCAAGCGCTGGGACGCCAGCCAGGACCTCATCGGGCAAGGCCTGGGCAAATTGGCATCAGCCTTCTCCGGGAGCTTTCCGACCAGCACCTCGTTCTCACGTTCGGCCATCTCGCTGTATTCGGGCGCGAAGACAGGCTGGGCTACTGTGGCGGCCACGGTCATCGTGCTCATCGTGCTGCTGTTCCTCACGCCCTTCCTCTCCCATGTGCCGCGCGCCGTGAGGTCGGCCGTGGTCGTGGCCGCTGTAGCCAGCCTGGTCAAGCCTGCGATCCTGGTGCGGCTGTGGCGGATCGACCGCGTCGAGGCGGCCACTGCGCTCGTGACTTTTGCAGTGACGCTTCTCTCGGCGCCGCGCATCTACTGGGGCGTGATCACCGGCGTGCTGCTTGGCCTGGCGCACTTCCTCTACCACCGCCTCCATCCGCGGATCATCGAAGTGGGCCTGCATCCGGATGGCAGCCTGCGTGACCGCCACCTCTGGAAGCTCCCGCCGCTTGCGCCGCATCTCTATGCGCTTCGGATGGATGATGAACTCGACTTCGCCTCTGCCAGCGCGCTGGAGCGCGCCATCATCGAGCACCTGGCGGCCAACCCCGGCGTTCGCCATGTCTGCCTGTTTTCGCAGCCAATCAATCGCATCGATGCAACAGGCGTGGAGGTGTTCGGCCAGGTCCATGCAATGCTGCAGGAGCGCGGCATCACGCTTCACATCAGTGGCATCAAGCTGCCGGTGGAATCAGTACTCAGGCGGGCCGGTGCGCTGGCCGAGAGTCCGCTGCTTCGCATGTACCGGACGGACGTTGATACGCTGGTGGCGCTGGGCAAGCTCGCCGCCTGAGCCTTGCGGCGGGGTGCGGGTATCCGCTCGCCACGCACCTTTCACGCCGTGATGATCCAGCCTTCCAGCGGGTCCATGTCTTCCGGCAATCCGTACAGCGGAGCGCCCTGTCGTTGCGCCCATGCGGCCTGCAGCATGCACAGCACGGCGTCCAGGCTGTCGCCGCTGGCATCGGCCGCGAGGGCATCGCGCTGGGCGTGGGTCAGCTTCAGCCGCAGGCCCAGCCGGGTCTGTCCATGCTCGAGCGCCGTGATGATGTCCTTGCGGGCAATCAGCCGCTGCGGCGTCTGCTTCGCGCGGTCGTCGCTCTTGTAGCTGCGGTGGCCGATGACTTCACGCGCCAGCAGGCCCGGATACGCCTCCAGCGCCACGCGGCGCGGCATGCCGGCCTCGTCCAGGTCTCCGGCAAGGCCGGGATGCAGGCCGGGCAGGTGGGCACCGCAAGCCAGCAGCAAGGGCACGCCTGCATGCAGCATCCACGCGACGGGCGGATTGACCCATTTCATTGACGGGCTGGAGCCGGCCGGAATGTCCGTCGCGCGGTGCGCAAACTTGCCGCCCACCGGCCGTTCATTACAAAACGCAGCAAAGCTATCGCGGATGTCGGCACGGCTCATCGCGGCATAGTGCTGCATGCATTGGAGCCAGTCCAGCGGCCAGCCCAGGTGCACCAGCAACTCGCGTGGCAGGCCGAACGGAAAGTCAAATCCGCCCGTCCAGCTGCCGGGCCGGAGCAGCCAGTCGCCAAAGGCCGGCAGCGATTCGAGGCGTTCCAGCCGCGTCAAAGACACTCTGCCACCGGCTTCATGCCCCAGCGCCATCATGATCGGCTTGCGGCGTGACGGGCTGCTGGAAAAGTCGCAGCCCAGCAGTTGGCGGGAGGGGGCCGTCACGGCTTCCCGGTGGATGCGGCAGTGGCAGGCACCGCAAACAGGGCCTTCAGCGCATCGGGTATGGCCTCACCTCGCAGTGGCGAGCCCGGCCCGGCCGTGTAGCGGCACCACACCCGTGTCTCTGAACCCCGGGCCAGGACAGCCCCGGCTGCATCAACGAATGCATGGGAAACGGTAAACGACTTGCCGCCCCAGCGCGCAACATGCGACTCCACCACACAGGCATCGCCGAAGGTCGGCGAGCGCTCGAAGCCGCACTCAGCGCTGACAAGAGGAAGGCTCAGCGATTCATCCCGCATGCGGGCGGCACCATAGCCCACCTGCGCGAACATGGCCCAGGTGGCAGCATCCATCCAGCGGTAGTACGTCGGGTAGTAGATGATGCCGGCGGGGTCGCAGTCGCCCCACTGCACGGTGAAGGGAAGGCGGAATTCAGACACGTCCGACGATGGACGCAGTCGCCATGAGCTCTTCCAGCAGCGCGAACGACACCCTGCCGGACACCGAATACGGGTCCAGCTCGGGCTTCTCGGAATACTTCAGGAGGATGGAATGGTTCAGCTTGGACAGGTTCACCTGGCCCATGGTCCAGCCGCCAAACCGGCGCTCGGAGATTTCTTCATAGTGCAGCAAGGCAACGTCCTTGTGGCGCACGTCTTTCTGGATGTGGCCGAACAGGTCGCTTACCGCCATGCGGCCGCCTTCTATCGCCTGCAGGAAGATACCGCCACCGTAGCAGAGAATGCCGGTGATGCCGCAGGTCGGATTGTGCTGGCGCGCCTGCGCCAGGATGTCCTCGATGGCGCCGGGGCTGGTATCAACCGCGCGGCTGGCGTAGAGCAGTCGGACAAGCATGGGGCTACCTCTTTCCGGGAATGAGTGAGAGGAATTCGCGGCGCAGGTTCGGGTCCTTGAGGAACACGCCGCGCATGACGGAGTTGATCATCTTGCTGTCCATGTCTTTCACGCCGCGCCACGCCATGCAGTAATGGCTGGCTTCCATGACGATGGCCAGGCCGTCGGGCTGGGTTTTTTCCATGATCAGGTCGGCCAGCTGGACAACGGCTTCCTCCTGGATCTGCGGACGGCCCATGACCCACTCGGCCAGCCGTGCGTACTTGGACAGGCCGATCACGTTGGTGTGCTCGTTGGGCATCACGCCGATCCAGATCTTGCCGATGACCGGACAGAAATGGTGGCTGCAGGCGCTGCGCACCGTGATGGGCCCGACGATCATCAACTCGTTGAGATGCTCGGCATTGGGAAACTCGGTGATGCTTGGCGCCGTGACATAGCGGCCGCGGAACACCTCGTTGAGGTACATCTTGGCGACGCGGCGCGCAGTATTGTTGGTGTTGTGGTCGCCGTCGGTGTCGATCACCAGGCTGTCAAGCACGCCGCGCATCTTGACCTCCACTTCGTCGAGCAGCTTGTCGAGCTCGCCGGGTTGAATGAATTCGGCGATATTGTCATTGGCATGGAAACGCTTGCGCGAGGCGGCAAGCCGCTCCCGGATCTTGACGGAAACGGGAGTTCCTTCATCCGGGTCAGCGGGATCAGCTGCCGGTTTGATGTTGGCCTGGGACTTCATCGTCAGGATGGTAACTGATACGCCTGCTGTCTGCCCCTGGCACCGCTACAGCAACCCTTCGAGATCCTGGAGGGTATTGGCCTCGTGAACGGGCTTGTCATTCCGGATTCGCAGCATGCGCGGAAAGCGCACCGCGATGCCGCTCTTGTGGCGCGGACTGCGGCTGATGCCCTCGAAGCCGATTTCGAACACCATTGACGGCTTGACGCTGCGCACCGGGCCGAACTTCTCCAGCGTGGTTTTGCGGATCACGGCATCCACCTGTCTGAACTCCTCGTCCGTGAGCCCTGAATACGCCTTGGCAAAAGCCACCAGTTGCAGGGAACCTGGCTGTGCAGGCTCGCGTCGCGCGATGGCATCAAGGACGGCCTGCGCCTCCTGCCGGCCTGCCGGCTGCCGGCTCCAGACAGCGAAGGTGTAGTCGGTATAGACCGAGGCGCGCCGGCCATGGCCGGCCTGAGCGTAGATCAGCACGCAGTCGATGGTCATGGGGTCGATCTTCCACTTCCACCAGAGACCGTCCTGCTTCGTCCTGCCCGTGCCATAGGCAACGTCCAGCCGCTTGAGCATGAAGCCCTCGACGCCGCGCCCGCGCGACTGCTCGCGGAGTACCGCGAATTGGGCCCAGGACGGTTCGCGCTCAATGGGTGAGATCCGCATGGACGTT
>CAZFKW010000003.1:31413-33905 GCA_964519795.1 uncultured Ramlibacter sp.
TGCCCGGTCACTTCCAGCAGGTCATAGGCCATGTAGCCCACGGGGGCCTCGGCAAGAACCTTCTTCGTCAGCGTCTTGCGGCCAATGCGCTGCTGCAGCAAACCAAAGGGCGCCACTACCCCGTCTTTCAGCACGAGAATCTCGCCATCCAGCACGGTTCCGTCAGGCAAGGCACTCGCCAGTGCAACGATCTCCGGAAAGCGCTCCGTCACAAGCTCCTCCCCGCGCGACCACACCCACACCTGCCCTGCCCGTTTCACGACCTGCCCGCGGATGCCGTCGTACTTCCACTCGACCATCCAGTCCGACACCGGGCCGAGTCTGGCGTCAAGGGAGTTCACCGTCGCATCAAGCTGGTGGGCAAGAAAGAATGGATACGGCTGGCCCGCATCCCGCGCATCGCCGCCGGCGTCCACTGATGTGTCAATGAGGGCGGCAAAGCGTGCGGCCGAAGGCGTGCTCCTGCCATCGGTATAGCCCATCATGCGCTGGGCCACACGCCTGGCATCAAGCCCTGAGTGGGCTGCGAGCGCGCGCTGCACGAGCAGCTTGCCAACACCCACCCGGAAGCCGCCGCCAACCAGCTTGGTCAACAGGAAGCGTCCTTGCACATCGAGTTCCCTCCAGTACGCCTTCACCCGGGTTGCAACCTCTTCCTCACTCAATCCGCGCAGCGGCAACAGGCGGTCTTCGATCCATTCCGCCAGGCCAGTATCTGAAGGCGTGCTGTCCTGCGGCAGCACATGCGCGATGGTCTCCGCCAGGTCACCCACGGCCTGGTAGCACTCCTCGAAAAGCCAGTCATCAATGCCCGCTACGTCGCAGGCCAGCGCGCGCAGGCGCGACGTTGCGACGACCTGCCTGGGCTTTCCACCCGAAAGCAGGTACACGGCCCAGGCCGCGTCGTCGGTCGCCGCATGGCCAAAGTACTTCTGGAGCGCTTCAACCTTGGCATTGGTGGAGGTTGTGGTGTCCAGTTCGGCGAAGAGCCGGGCAAACTGGTTCATGAGGCGGTACCTTCTGCGGACGTGACGTCCTCGATGGCGTCGTCCCCGTACTCTGTCTCGAAGCCTTCCGCCTGAAGCCCCTGCTCCCTGAGGTACCGCACCATCACCGCAATACTGCCGTGCGTCACGATCACGCGGCTGGCGCCCGTGGCACCGATGGCGCCCAGCAGGCCCGGCCAGTCCGCATGGTCCGACAGCACGAAGCCCCGGTCGTAGCCACCACGCCGGCGCGCGCCCCGAAGCTGCATCCAGCCACTGGCAAACGCATCGCTGAACTCGCCAAACCGCTTGATCCAGGGGCCGCCTGCGGCGCCCGGGGGGCATAGCACAAGGGCTCCCCGGAAGTCCGCCTTGTCCGTCACGTCGTCCACTGACTGCGTGGCGGGCAAGGTCACACCTGCTTCCCGGTAGGCGCGGTTGAGTGACTCCACTGCGCCATGAACGACGACAGGACCGATGGACGCGTCGATGCCGCTCAGGATGCGCTGGGCCTTGCCAAAGCTGTAGCACATGAGGACACTCGCCCGGCCGGCCGCGACGTTCCCCTGCCACCAGCTGTTGATGTCCGCAAAGATGTCATCGTCGTGCTGCCAGCGGTAGATGGGCAGGCCAAAGGTGGACTCGGTGATGAAAACGTCGCATTTCACCGGCTCGAACGGATCGCAGGTCGTGTCCGGCGCGACCTTGTAGTCGCCGCTTGCCACCCAGACCTGTCCGCCGTGTTCAAGCCTCACCTGTGCCGAGCCGAGGACATGGCCAGCCGGATGCAGCGACACGGTGACGCCGTTATGGATGAGGGACCGGCCATAGTCCAGCGGCTGCAGCGTGATATTGCCCAGCCGCGCCCGCAGCACGTCCTCCTCGACGGCAAAGGCCGCCCGGATCGCGCCCGCCTGCTGCATCGCGTGCAGCGCGCCGACCAGTTCCGAGTACGTCATCGCCAGCACCGGCCTCGGATCGTCCGGCGTGGGCGTCTGCGCCATGAACGCGACCAGCGAGGCGACGTCCGGCTCGCACCGGCCCGAGAGCGCCGCGCCGGGCAGCCGCTCGCCCTCGGCGTCGATCTGGTCCGCGTGCCGATACATCAGCCGCGGGCGGTCGGTCGCCGAATCGGCGACGACCATCAACCGATCGTTCCACGCCGAGAACGTGATCGGACGCGTCAGCGTCGGGCGCGGGCCGAACAGCACGACACGCGGCCGACCCTGCTGCGTGACATAGATCAGCGGCTCGCCACCCTCGACCTCGTCGAGGATGAACTTCCCGTCGATCACACGCCGGCGGACGCCCTGCGGGGTGTCCCCGGAGAGCGTGAGTTCGGCCCGGTTGCGCACGATCGCGTCGGGGTCCGCGACCCGCATCGACACCGGGAGCGTCTCCTGCCGCTCCAGCCACCGGCGGGCGGCGATCCGCTCGGCACGGTCCGCCAGCGCCTCGTACGCCGCCAGGTCGTCCAGCCCCGGAATGTCTCCGACGCTCGTGATC
>CAZFKW010000004.1:0-25065 GCA_964519795.1 uncultured Ramlibacter sp.
GCGAGGTGAAGCCGGAAGGCGCCGCTGGCGGCACGAGCCGGTTCGAGCTGCTCAAGGGCCTGGACGAAACCAAGGACCAGAGCTACTTCCTGCACCGCCTGACGCAGGCGCAACTGTCAAAGACGCTTTTCCCGGTCGGCGAACTGCGCAAGACGGAGGTGCGCCGCATCGCAGGAGAGATTGGCCTGCCCAACGCGAAAAAAAAGGACTCCACCGGCATCTGCTTTATCGGCGAGCGGCCGTTCCGCGAGTTCCTCAACCGCTACATCAGCAAGGAGCCCGGGCCGATCCGGGACGAGCGTGGCCGGGTGCTCGGGCGCCATGAAGGCCTGAGCTTCTACACCCTGGGACAGCGACAGGGCCTGGGCATTGGAGGCGTGAAGGAAAAAGGGTCGCAGCGCGGGGGCAGCGACCATGCGCCCTGGTTTGTGGCGCGCAAGGACATGGAGAAGAACACCCTTTGGGTCGTACAGGGGCATGACCACCCGTGGCTGCAATCCCTGGCGCTGGATGCTGCCGATGCGAGCTGGGTGGCAGGTGCCGCGCCAACCGAAGGCGCCTATGCCGCCAAGACACGTTACCGGCAGGCTGACGCGGCCTGCGTTCTGGCGCCGGCCGCCAACGGCGCATTCCACCTGGACTTCAGTTCACCGCAATGGGCCGTCACGCCAGGTCAATCCGCAGTGCTGTACGACGGCGAGGTCTGCCTGGGCGGAGGGGTGATTTCAGGGTTGCGACAAGAGTCCAGGCCGTAGGCGGGCTGCCTAAATCGCGACCAGTTGCCGTTCGGGCACGCGCTGCGCAAACAGGGGCAGCAGCGCATTGATGCGCTTGCGAGCCTCGACCTGGCCGCGTTCCTGGGCAACACACTGGAAGAGATCCGCGCGCAGGAGCCACAATTCAAGGCCTTCGCGGCAGCGGTAGATGGAGAGCGTCATGCGGTCACGGACAGCCACCGGACAATCATGCAGGACGGCCGCCATTTCTTTCTTGATCAGCCATTCGGGGGCGGGCGAATCCGGCCTGACCGCTGTATCGGCGGATGTGACGCCACGGTGGCGGAACTCCTCGCGCAGGAGGCTGCTGTCGAAGGGCTGCGTCGGGGCGCCAAACCTGCAGATGTCCCGCAACCACCGGGTAAAGGATGACGGTGAAACCATGACTGAACCTCCTGCGCCGGGTGAATGAATCGGCTGGGAGACAGTTTGTGCCCCACAGGAGTCTTGTTCAATCGGCCAGATCGCCCCAGCCATATGGCTGAGAGTAGTTTCCCGGACTTGCCGCCAGGCCTCGGCTGCTCCCCTGGAATCATCCCGAACAACGCAGCGTTGCCTTTTTTTCATACTTCCTGAGACGCATCGCCCCTACATTGGGTGCAGACTTACAAAGAGACAAGATGCTTCTCGACGAATTCGCCGCATATTGCGCCGCAGAAGGCCTTCGTGACTTGAGCGCAGAGGTCCGCGGCCACGCCCGCCGGGCCCTGATTGACTGGGCCTCGGCCCTCTACCCCGGCACCCTTGTTGCACCGGGAACCGCCATGGTTGCCGCGCACCGCGCCGAACTGGGCGTGGGCCGTTCAAGCCTTCCCGGGTTCGGAACGACCTGCTTCCCGGCCCTGGCCGCATGGATCAATGGGACTGTGTCGCATACCGTGGAGATGGACGACATCTTCCGCGACGCTATCTATCACCCTGGTTGCCCCACGATTGCTGCCGCCCTGGCGGTGGCCGAGGACATCGGCGCGACGGGTGACGAATTGCTGCGCGCCATCGTCATCGGCTACGAAGTCTCCACCCGTATCGGTGCGGCCGTACAACCTGCGCACTACCGGTTCTTTCACACCACCGGCACGGCCGGCGTTTTTGGCGCCGCAGCGGCTTCAGCGGCCCTGCTCGCGCCCGGCAAGGCCGATGTGGCCTTGAATGCCATGGCCACTGCGGCGTCATTTGCCTCCGGCCTGCAACAGGCCTTCCGGTCGGACGCCATGACCAAGGCCCTGCACGCCGGCCATGCCGCCCAGGTCGGCGTGCAGGCGGCGCAGGCTGCGGCGCAGGGCGTCACCGGCGCGGCCGACATCCTGGAAGGCGCAGCCGGCTTTGGCGCTGCACTGGCGGGCAGCCCCTCGTGGAGGGGTGCCACTGACGGCCTGGGGACGGACTACAACATCGGCAGGATCACCATGAAGGCGCATGCCTGCTGCGGCCATACATTTGCGGCCATTGATGCGGCGGTCGCGCTGCGCGAGACACCCGGCTTTGACATCAACCAGGTGCGCGCCATCGACGTTGAAACCTATCAGGTGGCGCTTGACGTGACCGGCAACCCCGACCCCCGCACCGCCTTCGAGGGCAAATTCAGCCTGCCGTTCGTGGTCTGCCATGCGCTGGTGCATGGCTCGGTGCGCCTTGACGCGTTTGGCCCGGAACGGCTGGCCGACCCGGCCATCCGCCAGTTGATGAAGACAGTGCACCTCGTTGCAGATCCTGCCATGACAGCAGGCTTTCCTTCGCTGCGTTCAGCCCGCATGCGCATCACCTTCGCGGACGGCAGTACGCTTGACCACCACTCCCCCTATCGCAAGGGGGACCCCGAAGCACCGCTGTCAGACGCTGAACTGGACGCGAAATTCCGCGAGCTCGTTGCGCCCGTGCTCGGCGATCTCCGCGCCAACTCACTGCTCGCGCAGTTCCGTGAGCTCGGCGCGCAGCCCGTCTCTTCACTTGACCTTTCGGCACGCGCACAAGCCGCCTCCTGATACCGACCCGCACATGAAACCCGAAGCCATGCCGTCGCCGCCCCACTCGATCTCGCTGTTCGATGCCATCTTCTCGCCCCGTGCCGTGGCGCTGGTGGGTGTGTCAGGCGATGCATCCCGCAACACTGCCAGGCCCCTGCGCTTCATGCGCAAGCATCGATATGCAGGAAAGATCTACCCGGTCAACGCGACCCGCGCTGAGGTGCTTGGCGAGAAAGCCTGGCCTTCGATCGCAGCCATTGGCGAGGACCCAGGCAGCGGCACGCAAGTTGACCATGTCTTCGTGATGATTGCGGCCTCCCAGGTTGAACAGGCACTTGAGCAAAGTGCGGCGCTCGGCGCGCGCGTTGTCACCGTTTTCTCTGACGGTTTCGGCGAAGCCGGCGAAGCGGGACAGAAAAAGCAGGACGCCCTGGTAGCCAGGGCGCGCGCGCTGGGTTTGCGGCTGATCGGCCCCAACAGCATCGGCACCGTCAACACCCACAATGGCGCACTCATCTCGGTGAACGCGGTATTCGAGATGGAGCACCTGCCCCCCGGCCCCATCAGCATGGTCTCGCAAAGCGGCTCCATGCTGGGGTCGCTCCTCTCGCGCGGTGCGGTACGGGGATTCGGCTTCGGCAAGCTGCTGTCTGTGGGCAATGAGAGTGACGTGACGGTCGGCGAGATTGTCGACGGGCTGGTGGACGACCCCCAGACCAAAGTCATCACACTCTTTCTCGAAACCCTGCGCGATGCGCCCGTGCTGGGCCAGGCACTGGACCGCGCGCGGCTGGCGGGCAAGCCGGTCATCGCCTACAAGCTCGGCCGCTCGGAGATGGGCAGTGCACTGGCGCAGTCGCATACCGGTGCGCTTGCAGGTAACGACGCGGCCGTCGATGCCTTCTTCCGCGCGCATGGCGTGCTTCGTGTGGAAATGCTGGAGTCATTGTTCGAGATGACGCCACTGGCAACGCGTTATGTCAGGGTGCCATGCATTACCGGCCGCAAAGCCCGGCTGGCCGTGATAACCACCACGGGTGGTGGCGCGGCTGCGGTGGTGGACCGTCTGGGCCTGCGCGACATTGATGCCATTGCGCCACCTGCCGCGTTCGTCGAGCACATGCTTGCGCGGGGCCTGAAGATACGCTCGCAGCCAGTGGTGGACCTTACACTGGCCGCCACCAGCGCGCAGTACCGCGACCTGGTGGAGCAGATGTTGCAAAGCGACTGGTGCGACGGTGTGTTGAGCGTCGTGGGCTCATCAGCGCAATTCCATCCGGGCCTGGCTGTGAAGCCCCTGCTGCAGGCAGACAAGCCGGCGGACAAGCCCCTGGCGGTGTTCCTCGCGCCTGACGCTCAGCAGTCGCTGAAGCTCCTGCAGGAAGCCGGCATCGCCGCCTTCAGGACTCCTGAGGGCTGCGCGGATGCGTTGTCAGCCTTTTTCTCGCGCCGTCCTCAGCAAGTCAGCGTTCCGCTGGCAGCACCGGTGTGGCCCGACGGCGTGCCACGGCACGGCGCACTGAATGAAATGGAAGCTTCTGGCGTCTTCTCGGCGCTGAAAATCCGGATGGCCGAGACGCGCCTGCTCAATGTCAACCGTCTGGAGCACGGCCTGTCCTACCCGGTGGTGTTGAAAGTCTGCTCCCGGGACATCGCACACAAGACCGAGGTCGGCGGCGTTACCGTGGGCATTCGCGATGAAGCGTCGCTTCGCGCACGCGCGCAGGAGATGCGCGAGCGCGTCGCGCTGAACGCACCTGACGCCGAAGTGGACGGGTACCTTGTGCAGCGCATGGAAAAGGGCCTGCTGGAGCTGATGCTGGGCTTTCGCCATGATCCGCTGGTCGGCCCCATCGTGGTGCTCGGCGCGGGCGGCATCACCGCCGAGATCACGCCGGACGTTTCGGTGTCAATGGCGCCTGTCAGCCGCGAACGCGCTGTCGAGATGATCAGCGAGGTACGTGCCACGCGACTGGTCCGGGGATTCCGCGGCTTGCCCCTGGGCGACTGCGACGCGCTGGCAGATGCCATCGTGGCCTTCTCGATGCTTGCGCTGCACAAGGCCCCCGCCATTGCCGAAGCGGAGATCAACCCGCTCTTCGTCAAGCCCGAAGGCGAGGGCGTGGTGGGCGTTGACGGCCTGATCGTCCTGCGCTGACCCCTTTGAACAACCATCCCTGCACAGAACACATGAATTTCAATCTTTCTCCCGAACAGGCCGAATTCCAGACCGCAGTGCGGCGCTTTGCCGAAAAGCACCTCAAGGCAGGCGCGCTGGCGCGCGCCCACTCCGATGACTACCCGCGCGACGTGGCGCAGTTGATGGCGGCGCAGGGCCTGCTGGGCATCACCATTGCCGAGGCCGACGGCGGCCAGGGCGGCAGCCTGATGGATGCCGTCATCGCGATCGAGACCATCGCCTCCGTCTGTCCGCGCAGTGCGGATGTGGTGCAGGCCGGCAACTTTGGCGCCATTCGCGTACTGGCCGAATACGGCAGCGCGCACCAGAAGGAAAATTACCTCAGGCCCCTGCTTGCCGGGAAGACGCTGATTGCCGTCGGCATGACCGAGCCGGGCGCAGGTTCCGCCGTCACCGAGCTTGTCACCGCAGCCACGCCCGATGGCGACGGATTCCGCATCAATGGCAGCAAGATATTCACCACCCATGGCCCGCACGCCGACGTGTTCCTGACCTATGTGCGCTTCGGCCCCGGCGTCAGGGGCATTGGCTCGGTGCTCATCGAGACCGCCATGGAAGGCGTCACGCTGGGCAAACGCTCGCGCTTCACCTCGGGGGAGGAATGGGTGGAAATCTTCTTCAACAACGTGTTCGTGCCGAAAGAGATGGTCGTGCTGGGCGAAGGCGGTTTCAAGAAGCAGATCGCAGGCTTCAACGTCGAGCGGCTGGGCAACACCGCCCGCTCGCTTGCGCTGGGTCGCTATGCGTATGAAGAGGCGCGCCAGTGGGCGCTCCAGCGCAGGCAGTTCGGGCGCCTGCTGTGCGAATTCCAGGGCCTGCAATGGAAGTTTGCCGACATGCGCATCAAGCTGGACGCGGCGCAGTTGCTGCTGTACCGCGCAGCCACCAACGCCGACACCGGCTTTCCATCGCCCACGGAGACGGCCATTGCCAAGGCCTATTGCAACCAGACCGGCTTTGATGTGGCCAACGATGCCATGCAGGTGCTCGGCGGCATGGGATACAGCCAGGAGTCGCTGGTGGAGTACTGCATGCGCCGCTGCCGCGGCTGGATGATTGCCGGCGGCTCCATCGAGATCCTGAAGAACCGGATCGCCGAAGCGGTGTTTGAACGGACTTTTTCACAGCGGCCGGACTGAACCGCCCGGACTGCCATGCAGCCTGCCCACTGACACAACTGCCGGAGACAAATCATGAACGCCAACACAACCGCGTCAAACGAATCCACACTGTCGTCCCGCCTGCTGGGCACACTCACCCTTGACATGGGACGGGCGCACGACCTGGGCGTCACACCCAGCGGCTGGCGCCGCATGCGTGAACTGCCCAGCGGCACGCTGGTCGGCCCCCGCATCAACGCCAGGGTGCTGACTGGCCTTGACGCCTTCCTGCGCAAGAGCGACGACAGCATGCACAGTGACGTGCGCCTGGCGATTGAGACCGATGATGGCGCGCTGATCTACCTGGCCTACCGCGGCGTGCGCTACGGCAGCCCCGAGGTCATGAAGAGGATCGAGGCCAACCAGCCCGTGAGCGACGACGAGTACTACCTGCGGAATGTGCCGACATTCGAGACCGCCAGCCCGCAGTACGAGTGGCTGAACCGCGTGATTGCCGTCGGCGTGGGGCGGCGCATGCCCAATGCGGTTGCCTACACCTTTCACGAGATCCTGTAGGACGCCAGGGCAGGCGCGCCGGCATTTGCTTCGGCGACTTCAGCTGGCGCAACGGGGTTCGCAGGGCGACGAGGGCCTCAGGCGCTCTTGATGATGGTGTCCTGCGATGGAAGGCCTGCGCTCGTCTCGCCCCGGATGTACTGGTGCGGCACTGTCACCTTCGCGCCCAGCGTCTCTGCGGCATGCCAGGCCCAGCGGGGATCGTTGAGGAAGCCGCGGCCGAGCGCGACAAGGTCGGCATCGCCACGCTCGACGATGGCCTGCGCATGCGCCGGATCACGGATCAGGCCCACGCACATCGTTGCGACATCGGCCTCGCGCCGGACCTGCGCCGCATAGGGCACCTGGTAGCCGGGGCCAAGCGGTATCTCGGCGCGGGCGCTGCCGCCGGACGACAGGTCCATATAGTCGATGCCGCGTGCCTTCAGTTCGCGCGCAAACGCGACAGCATCATCGCCGGTGAGGCCGCCTTCGAGCCAGTCGGTGCCATTGAAGCGCACGCCCATCGGCTTGTGGGCGGGCCATGCGGCGCGCACGGCCTCGATCACCTCCAGCGGGTAGCGCATGCGGCCCTCGCGGTTGCCGCCGTACTCGTCGGTGCGCGCATTGCCAAGCGGTGACAGGAAGGAGCTGAGCAGATAGCCATGGGCGGCGTGGATTTCAAGCAGGTCAAGGCCCAGCCGGTCGGCGCGCCGCGTAGCCTTGACGAACGCATCCCGCACACGCTCGAGGCCGGCGCGGTCCAGGGCCTGAGGGGCTTCCCAGCCCGGGCCGAACGCGATGTCCGTGGGGCCGAAGGTCTTCCAGCCGCCTTCGGCCAATGGCAGGTTGCCGCGGCCGGCGCCGGGCGCGCGCACTGATGCCTTGCGCCCCGCATGGCCGAGCTGGATGCCGATCGGCATGCTCGCAAACGGCCGGACGAATGCGAGCACGCGTGCCAGCGCGGCTTCGTTTTCATCGGACCACAGGCCCAGGCATTCGGCCGTGATGCGGCCCTCGGGCTCGACGCCTGTAGCCTCGATCACCAGCAAGCCGGCGCCCGATACAGCGTACTGGCCCAGGTGGATCACGTGCCAGTCGGTGGCATTGCCGTTTACGGCGCTGTACTGGCACATGGGAGACACCACGATGCGGTTGGGCAGCGTGAGATCGCGCAATTTGAAGGTCTGGAACAGGGCGCTCGGCATCGGTACTTCCATGAAAAAAAACGGGCTCACCGCATTGTCCGGGCAGCTGTGCACCATGCCATCCAATTGAGGTGGCCGGTGATGAAAAGCATCTTTGCAGCTCGCGCAACGACACATCCCCGTGCGGGCGGTATGCTGTGCGGACAGGAGACATGCCTTGACTCATTCCATACCCCAAACCGCCGCGCCAATGCGCAGAGCAGCACGCCCATCACAAGGTACCCTGCGTACAACGCTGCGATTGTTGCCCACGCCGCCCGGGTGCTCGGGCCGGGTGTTGAAGTCGTGGTACGCGGCACCTTGCGCCCGACCTTCGGCAAGTACACACGCGCCGCATTCTTCCTCAAGAGCAGCGACATGATGGACTCCATCGTCGCCGCGGCTGATGAAGGGTTTGACGGCGTGGGGATTGGCTGCTTCCTCGACCCGATCCTGCATGAACTGCGCGAGATCCTGGATATCCCGGTCATGGGCCTGGCCGAAGCCGGCATGCATATGGCCTGCATGCTCGGCCAGCGCTTTGCCATCCTGTCGCACTCCGAGGCGCTCAACGTCAAGGTCTATGACAGCCTGGCCGACAAGTACGGCCTTCGCGCCCGCATGAGCGGGATGCTTGCGGTGGACCTTCCCATGGACGCCCTCGAAACGGCCATTACCGGAGACCCGGCGCCAGCCATTGCCCTGATAACCGACGCAGCGAAGCGGCTCGTGGACCAGGGGGCCGAAGTGATCGTGCCGGGCTGCGGGCTGCTCAACCTCCTGTGTGTCCAGCAAGGCCTCAGCCAGGTCGCCGGCGCCACTGTGCTTGACGTGACCGGCGCACTGCTCAAGACAACCGAGACAATGATCACGCTGCGGCGGGTATCTGGCACCGGCGTGAGCCGCACCGGCTACTATGCGCGCCCGGCCGAGGCTGATGTGCGCAAGACGCTCGCTTCGTTCGGCCGCGGCAAGGTGGGGGGAACCGAGGCCGCCCCGGCGTCCCGTGCTGCATCCACGCCCGGACCAAAGGCGATGGCATGAGCATCAAGGGACAGGCCTTTATCGCAGGCGCCTTCGAGCACCCGACCCGCCACGCCCCGGACAAGTCCGTCGCCCAGCTCCACGCCGAATGCGCGCGCGGCGCGCTGGCCGATGCCGGGCTGGACAAGAATGACATCGACGGCTACTTCTGCGCCGGCGACGCGCCCGGGCTTGGCGCCTCGTCCATGGCAGATTACATGAACCTGCGGCTGCGCCACATCGACAACACGGACACTGGCGGCAGCTCCTACCTGATCCATGTGGCGCATGCGGCGCAGGCGATCGCGGCAGGCAAATGCAATGTCGCGCTGATCACGCTGGCAGGCAGGCCGCGCAGCGAGGGCATGGCTACAGGAACGGCACCGCGCCCCGGCAACCCGAACCAGCCCGACCTGGAGTGGGAGCTGCCCTACGCACCGGCGACAGTCAACATGTATGCCATGGCTGCGATGCGGCACATGCACGAGTTCGGCACAACGAGTGAACAGCTGGCATGGGTCAAGGTAGCCGCCTCGCATCATGCCCAACACAACCCGAACGCCATGCTGCGGGACGTGCTCACCGTTGACCAGGTGGTCGCCTCGCCCATGGTGGCCGACCCCTTGCACCGGCTCGACTGCTGCGTGATCAGCGACGGTGGCGGAGCACTGCTGGTAGTCAGGCCGGAGATTGCGAGGAGCCTCAAGCGGCCCCTGGTCCGGGTGCTGGGCGCCGGGGAAGCCATCAAGGGGCAGTTCGGCGGTGACGTGGATCTCACCTATTCCGGCGCGGCATGGTCGGGACCGGCAGCGTTCAGCGAGGCCGGCGTGACACCACAGGACATCCAGTACGCATCGATCTACGACAGCTTCACCATCACGGTTCTGATGCAGCTGGAAGACCTGGGCTTCTGCAGGAAGGGCGAAGGCGGCCGCTTCGTGGCCGACGGCAACCTCATCTCCGGCACTGGCCGCCTGCCCGTCAACACTGATGGCGGCGGCCTGTGCAACAACCATCCGGGCAACCGTGGCGGCATGACCAAGGTGATCGAGGCGGTGCGCCAGTTGCGGGGAGAAGCCCATGCGGCTGTGCAGGTACCCAACTGCGCACTGGCACTCGCCCAGGGAACCGGCGGCTCGCTGGGCACGCGCCACGGCAGTGCCACCCTGATCATGGAAAGGGTCTGACATGGAAGGCAACATTCCCCTGGAAGAGCCGGCGCGCACCATCGCGGCCATCACGCGCCAGCCCGGCATGCAGCGCTTTCAGGACGCTGCCGAACAAGGTGTGTTCCTGATTCCCCGCTGCAAGGGCTGCGGCCGGCACCACTGGTACCCCCGCCTGCTGTGCCCGTTCTGCTTCAGCGACGACATTGACTGGCAGTCAGCCACCGGCAACGGCACGGTCTACAGCTGGACGGTCATGCGCCGGGCAAAGCCTGCGTATGCGATCGCCTATGTCCGGATGGACGAAGGTCCCGTGGTGATGACGAACATCGTGGGCTGTGATCTGGATTCAATCAGCATCGGCATGAGGGTACGCGCCGTGTTCCAGCCCGCTTCCAACGGGCCGCTCGTGCCGATGTTCAAACCCGCCTGAACCGCCGCCGCCGGCCCGGACCGCTGCAGATCAGGCCAGCGCGCCCGCCTGGCGCTGGAACTGCTCCACGTGGCTGAAGTATTCACGCATGGTGGCGACGGCACCGCCGGGATCACGGGCACGCAGGCGTGCGACCATCTGCCTGCGCAACGGTGTCAGCTCCGGCTGGTGCATCGAGGCATAAGGCATCACGTCCGCCTGGGCAGTGACCGTATGGTGCATCAGCGTCCCCAGCGTGTTCGCCACCAGCGCGAGCACGTCGTTGTGGGCTGCGCGGGTGATCAGCGCAAAGTAGTCCAGGGCGGCCAGTGCCCGCGCGGCCATGTCGCCGCGTTCAGTCTTGGCATCCATTTCGGCCAGGTGCTGATCCATGGCATCAAAGTCCGCTTCCTCACCACGCTCACAGGCCAGTTGCAGCAGCAACTCATAGACCCCGGCACGTGCCTCGATCAGCGACTTCAGGGGCAGCTTGCCCTGCGACGCCAGGTCGCGCAATGACTGCGCCAGCATCATGTAGGCGCCCTTGTAGAACACCAGCGGGTCCTGCTCGCGCCCGTGCTCGAACCGCTCGACCTTGCCAATGAAGATCACGTGGTCGCCGGCCTCATGCTGCGCAAATGTCGTGCAGTGAAACCGGGCCACGCAGTCATCAATCAGTGGCATGCCGCCAAATCCCTCGCTGTGCCCGACGCCTTCAAACTTGTCGGCAATGGCACCGCTGGCAAAGCGTGCGGACAGCTTGCTCTGGTCCTCCGCCAGCACGTTGATGGCGAATCCGCTGCCGCTGCGGAACGCCTCCATCGACTTGCTCGCATTGCGCAGGCTCCACAGCACCAGCGGCGGGTCCAGGGACACCGAGCTGAACGAGTTGCAGGTCAGGCCTACGGGCTTGCCATCAGGCCCGCGCGTCGTGATGATCGCCACGCCGGTCGGAAAGGTTCCCAGCGCCCGGCGGAACCCGGCTGCGTCAAATGGCGGCGTGCCGGTGTGATGGGCGTCGGGACGTTCAGTCATGTATGTCTCCTTGCGGGGCCTTGCAGCACCCTTGCCTGCATCTGCTTCAACCGGCGCGGGGGGCACGGCGGAACATCTGCACAATATTGCCTTCGGGATCCCGCATCGACAGCACGGCGCCATGGCTGCCCATGTCGCGGATACCGGTGACTTCCCCGCCCGCCTGCCTGACCGATGCCTCGATGCCGTCGAAGTCCTCAACCTCAAACACCAGCACGGCGCCCGATTGCGCCGGGCTGGCCTCTTCCAGGCAGGCCAGCGAAAAGCCGGTGACCGCGCCGTCGCCCGTCGTGTACTGGACCCAGCGATCCGCGTCACGGAACTTCAGGGGCAGGCCCAGCACCGACTCGTAGAAGGCCGACTGCGCAGCCACGTCGCGCGCTGCCAGGTAGACGTTCTGCAGTTTCCTTACTTTCGCAGTCATGACATCTCCTCCTGCTGCGCCATCCGGGCATGCCCGTGGGACAGGACTTCAACATTTCGTTCCTTGCACAAGGCGCGAAACACGATTCCGCCTTCGTCACGCCACATATGGGTGACCAGGGTCTCCCCCGGATACATGGGAGCCGCGAAGCGCGCGCCGATGGCGCCAATCACCAGGGGCGCAAAGCGCTCTTCCATCATTCGCGCTGCAAGGCCGAACGACAGCAGGCCATGGGAGATCGGCCGCTCGAATCCGGCGACACGCGCCACCCCGGGATCGGCGTGAAGCAGGTTGTAGTCGCCGTTGAGGCGATACAGCAGTGCCGCCTGCGGGCGGGTTGGCAGTTCCGCAATCTCATCCGGCGCCCGTTCAGGGACTGCAGGCGCGCGCGGGGCAGGGGCCGCAGGCGCTGTCGCCTGTGCCGCACCGCCGTCAAAACCGCCATTGCGCCGGCAGAATGTCGAACCGGCAATGGTTGCCAACAACTCGCCTGAGGCGGTGTCGTGCAACTGCCGCTCCGTCTGTATGACCGCTCCCTTGCCTTCGCCCTTGTCGAGCACGGCCACCACGCGGTTGCGCGAGCGGACTGTACCTTCGGCAGGCAACTGCCGGTGCAACACCAGCCGTTGTTCGCCATGCACCACACCCTTGCGATCCACGCCTGTGGCAGGGTTGGCCGTCCAGGGGCCGGGGTGCGCAAGCACCAGCGCCATGGTGGGAAAGGGGCGCAGCCCGTCCTCCAGCACATGGCGCAACTGGCGCGGATCCACCGGGTCATCGCCAAAGCCGAGGCTGAGCGCATACAGCTGCGTGTCGCGCACGGTATAGCGCTGCACGACCTCGTCAAACGGCCAGTTGAGCAGGGTGTCGCGATTGATCATGCGCAGCGCCCGCTCACTGCGCCTGCCATGGGAACACGTCGCGGGTGCGCTCCAGCGGAACAAAGGACTTCGCCCATCCTTCGCCGACCTGCTCGCGCAGGCGATCCATGTTCCAGCCCTCGCTGTTCTGGAGAATCCGCACCGGCCGCGGCTGGCTGTACAGGTACAACTCGTTTCCGCGAACGCCGATGATCTGGCCGGAGATGTGTCTGGCATCATCGCTGAGCAGGTAGGCCACAACCGGCGCAATCTGCTCCGGCCGGGTGCGGGCACGGCGTGCTTCCAGATTCTTCGCCTGCTGTTCGGGCGTTGCACCGGGGACGGACTCGATCATGCGGCTGAAGGCACTGGGCGCAACGCAGTTGGATCGCACATTGAAGCGCGCCATCTCCAGCGACAGCGAGCGCGACATGCCGACGATGCCCATCTTGGCCGCCGCATAGTTGGCCTGCCCGATGCTGCCGATCAGGCCCGAGGTGGAGGTCATGTGCACAAAAGCGCCGCTCTCCTGCCTGCGGAAGATTTCGGCAGCGGCCCTGCTGACGTAGAAACTGCCCATCAGGTGAACCTTGATGACCGCCTCGAAGTCTTCCGGTGCCATCTGGTGGAATATCTTGTCGCGAAGGATGCCGGCGTTGTTGACCACATAGTCCAGCCGGCCAAAGGTCTCCACAGCCAGCGAGACGATGCTGCGCGCGGATTCCCATTCCGACACGCTGGCGGTACTGGCAACCGCATTGCCGCCAAGGGCCTTGATCTCGCGCACGAGTTCCTCCGCCGGACCGGTATCTTCGCCCTTGCCGTCCAGGGACACGCCCACGTCGTTGATCACCACACTCGCGCCCTGCTTCACAAGGTACAGGGCGATCTCCCGGCCGATCCCACGGCCCGAACCGGTGACCACTGCCACCTTGCCATTCATGCCTTGCGCAAGTCCCGCGTCATTTGTCTGTTGCTCTGACATCTGCCTGTCTCCATTCTGGTAAATAAAAGTAGCCGGGGTCTGCGCCGTCAATCCATGACGGCTCTTGCAGCTTGCCGCAACGCCGGACCGGGCTTCGGGGCGCCATCCCCGGCACCGGCCTGCCGGTACCTTCGCACCACGCCGGTGAACATCACACGCCCCTGCGCGTCGGTCACGCCCTGGGGCCAGTTCTCGCATTCGAAGGTCGCCCTGGCGGCCTCCAGCAGGGGCGCTCCGCCCAGGCCGAACTCAAAGGCCAGTGCCGCAAACCTGTCCCGGCCCTGACCCGAAAAGTTGCGAGTCACATTGCCATCCACATCTTCCAGGACAAGGTTGAGCGAGACATGCGTTGCGTGCGTGAAAACCTCAAGCCCGGGTGTATCGCCAGGCAGCATCCAGACCAGCGACGGCATGGAGGCGCCGGACAGAACCGGCATCCTGCAGCAGCAGGCGCCGACCAGGCTGCCATCCGCACCCTGCGCAGTGGCAACAGCGACCCACTGACCGGTTTGCCCGAGCGCAAGCGCCATACCGGAGGCGCCGCTCCTGTCGGCGACCCAGTGGCTTGTCATGCCCGGCATCTCGGGCTGTTGTTCGCGCATCGGCGATGGCGCCCGTGGTGTCATGTCGGGCTCACCGGCGAAGTCTCAACCCAGGCCGGCGGCCGCTTCGCGCGGAAGGCAGCCATGCCTTCGGCAGCTTCGGCCGTCTTCATCGACTCCACCGCAAGTTGCGACGCCAGGCCGATGGCCGCGTCAAACGGCAAACCCCAGGCACTGTCCAGCAATTGCCGGGTCTGTTTCAGGGCCAGCGGGCCCGCCTTGACGAGACTGACGGCCAGGCCTTCGACATGGGACTCAAGATCCGGTGGGGCGCAGACCTGCTGGACCAGGCCGATGGACAGCGCCTCTGCAGCGCCAACACTGCGCCCGGTCAGGCACAGGCCCAGCGCAGCGCGCCGCCCGATGGCCTGCATCAGGGAAACAGCCGTGAAAGATGGCGCAATGCCGGCACGCGCCTCGGGGATGGAAAAGGAGGCGGCATCCGAGGCGATGGCCATGTCACACCAGCTGGCCAGCGCCACGCCAAGTCCCAGCGCCTTGCCTTCAATGACGGCCACCGCTGGAACCGCGCAATGGCGTACAGCATGTGCGAGCCGCACGGCCGGCTGGATGCGCCGGGCGAGCGCGGCATCGTCCTCCCCTTCGTCGGCATCAAGCTCGCCCAGGTCGCGGCCGGAGCAGAAGACACCGTGCCGGCCACGCACAAGCACGGCGCGCGCGCCCTGCCTGCCGGCCTCTTCCATGGCGACCGAGAGCGCAGCGAGCATGGAGTCGTTCAGCGCGTTGCGGCGCGCCGGGTTGTCAATCCAGCAGGTCACGATGCCACGCGCATCGCGCTGGATGTCGAGCATCGTCACACAACGCCCCTGGCGCGCAGATCGTCAATGGCCGCCTGCCCGAAGCCGGCCTCCTGCAGCACTTCCTGCGAATGCTCTCCCAGGCGCGGCGGATGGCGCCCCGAAACGTTCGCGCCCTCGCCCACCTTGAAGGGCGAGCCCAGCAGGCGCGTGGAGCGGCCATCGCCCTTGGCGACCTCGACCACCATGTGGTTGGCCAGTGACTGCCTGTGCATCAGCGCCTGGTCTATCGTATGCAGCGGCGCTATCGGCACGCCATGTTCTTCGAGCCGGGCCATCCACCAGGCAACGGTATTGCTGCCGAAAATCCTGATGAACTCCTGCACGACCTCTTCCCGGCGCGCAAGCCGCCCCGCGTTGGTCGCCAGACCCTCGTCGTTGCCCAGGTCCGGGCGGTCAACCGCACGGCAGAGCTTGCGCCAAGTGCCGTCGTTCAACGCGCCGGTGAGGACTTCGCCATCCGTGCACCTGAATGCCTGGTAAGGCACCAGGTGCCACAGGCCCGAGCCTTCGCGGCGGGGCATGGCGCCCGCTTCAAGCCAGCCGACACCGTGGTAACCCAGCAGCGACACCGCCGTCTCCAGCAGCGATACCCGCACCGTATTGCCCGCATGCGTCTTCTCGCGCCCCATGAGCGCGGTAAGAACGCCGCAATAGGCCAGGATCCCGGTCGTCATGTCGACAAAGGAAACACCTGACCGTATCGGGCCGCCGTCGCGCTCGCCCGTGATCGACATGATCCCGGAGAACGCCTGCAGCAAGGCGTCATACCCCGGCCGGTCGGCAAGATCTCCATGCGCCCCGAAGGCCGAGATCGTGCTCACCACAAGGCGCGGATGCCGCGCCCTCAGGGCCGCCTCGTCGATCCCGAGGCTTTGCGCAGTACCCGGCAGGAAGCTGTGGAGCAGCACATCGGCCTGCTCCAGCAGCTTGTCGAGTACGTCGCGCCCCTCCTGCATCTTGAGGTTGATCGTGATGCCGCGCTTGCCACGGTTCACGCTCATGAAGTTGCAGCTCTCGCCCGTGTCCGTCATGGGCGCCCACTGGCGGTTCTCGTCGCCGGTCGGTGCCTCGATCTTGATCACATCGGCACCCATGTCGGCCAGCATCTGGCCACACAATGGACCCGCCAGCACCCGGCTCAGGTCTATGACGCGGATGCCATCGAGCGGGCGCGCGGCGGCTGCAGCGGCCGCTGCATTCCCGGGAGCCTGGGCGCTCATACAGCTTCCGCAGCGACAGGCACGGCGGCCACGTGTGGCTTGTCGTTGGCGATCTCCTTCTGCACTGCCGGAATGATCACCTTGTTCCACAACTCAAGCTGCCTGAGCATCAGCTGGTGGTCAAAGTCGCCCACCTGCGTCTGCAGGGCCACATGCACGGGGCGCACGGCCCGGATGTCCGCCACAAGCCGCTCGACCACCGTATCCACCGAGCCGACGGGCAGGTTCTTCATGAGCTTGTCCCAGGGCAGCTCTTCGTCATAGGGCTTTTCCATGACAAGGTAATCGTCCTCGACGGACTCGGTGCGCTGCTTCAGGCTCACGGCAATGCGTTGCTGATACCGGGCGCAGTCCACATAGTGCTCGACCTCCGCCTTGTTGTCGCTCGCAAATGCAAAGCGCAGCAGGCCGACTTTTGCCTTCGCCGGGTCCTTGCCCTCGGCGACTGCCAGCTCGTCAATGACACCGCGGAACCCGCCCAGCCGCTTGGTGCCGCCCAGCCCACCGGAGATGAACACGTGCTGGTCGCGGCGCAATGCATGACGCATCAGCATCGGGTCGCCGCTGGCGATCCAGACCGGCGGCATCGGTGTCTGCACCGGACGCACGCTGATGGCGGTCATCGGCTGCTTGAAGTGCTTGCCGTCGTAGCTGAACTTCTTCTGCGCCATGGCCAGCTCGATCATGTCGAGCATCTCCAGCGTCTTTTCCTTGGCGTTCTCCAGCGTGATGCCAAAACGCTCGAACTCGAACTGCTGGTATCCGCCGCCAACGCCAACGTTCAGCCGGCCACCCGAGAGCTGGTCAGCCATGGCGATCTCGGCGATCAGCCGGGCAGGCGTATACAAGGGTGCCACAACCACGGCCGATCCAAGCCGGATCTTTTCAGTGACGCCGGCGCAGTACGCAGCCATCATCAGCGGAGAAGGGCAAAGACCATAGTTTGAGAAGTGATGCTCTGCATACCAGGCCGCTGCAAAGCCATTGCGGTCAGCCACCTGCGTCTGCTCGACGGCCTCTTGTATGATTTGACCGGAGGACTTCTTCTGGTTCCTCTGCTGCATCAAGATGAAAATTCCGAAGTCCATATCGTTCCTTTTGGAGTTGCTGGCAGGCGCCCGGGGCGATGGAGATTCACCACGCCCGGCGCCTTGTCCCGGTGTTCAAAATTCTAGGCAGCACCCCGGCAAAACAGAAGGCACAGGCTGCGTACACCTTCTTTGCAATATCTGAAATGAAGGCACTCGACACCATCCGGATCTTCGTGATCACCCTGCAGACCGGAAGCCTTTCGGCGGCAGGCCGCAGCCTGGGTCTGTCACCCGCCACCATCTCGCGGCGCATCAGTGCGCTGGAAGAGGAACTGGGCGTACAGTTGCTGGACCGCACCAGCCGCAAGCTCACCGCGACGGATTCGGGCGTGATCTTCCAGCAGAGGGCCGAGGCCATCCTGGAAGACATGGCGCAGGCGGAGAACGCCGCGCGCCACGCCAAGGCCGCACCGGAGGGCCGCCTGCGCGTGCATTCACGCACACTGGTGGGCATCCAGCTGATCGCGCCATTGCTGCACCGGTTCTCCGCCCGCTATCCCGAGCTGACCATTGACCTCCACCTGTCGGAGGAGCCCGTCAACCTGGTCGAGCAGAACTATGACGTGGACTTGCGGATCGGCAAGCTGGAGGATTCTTCTTATGTCATGCGCAAGCTTGGCACCGGGGAGCGGGTACTTGTCGCCAGCCCCGCCTATGTCGAAGCCCATCCCCCGGTCAAGGTGCCGGAGGACCTGGAAAGCGGCCACAACTGCCTGACCTACCGCAAGGCGCAGGAGCCCACGTTCTGGCGCTACCTGCATGGCGACCGCGTGCGCGAACTCAAGATCAGCGGCACCGTGCATGCCAACAACGGCGAAGTCCTGCGCCGGGCGGCGTTGAGCGGCCTGGGCCTCGCGCTGCTCGCAGACTGGTCGGTCAACGAAGACATCCGGGCCGGCCGACTCGTGCGGCTGCTGCCGGGCTACCGCCTGACAAACTCCACCTTTGACAACGGCGTGTACGCGCTGTTCCGGCACACACGGATGCTGCCGCAGGTTCGGGTATTCGTGGACTTTCTTGCCGACGCGCTGGGCGAGGTGGAAGCCGCAACGGACCCTGGCAGGCCCGGGTGACCGGGCACTGCCTGATTTTTCAAAGCTTCTTTTCCTTTCCGTCACAGTCAGCCAGCCCGTGTGTGCCTAAGATGGCCGCACGGCAAGCCGCCAGATCCGGCAGCTTGCCCGGACCGGCACGATCCGGAACTGCGAACACGGAGACAAGACAAGACATGGCCATGATGCCACCCACTTCCAGCAACGCGCGCGGACCCACGCCGGTTTCCGCGCCGGCTTTCGCGGACGGTTGCCTGGAAGGCCGTGTGGCGGTCGTTACCGGGGCCGGTGGCGGCCTGGGCGGATCGATTGCAGCGCGACTCGCTGCCATGGGTGCGTCTGTGGTGCTTGCCGACCTGGATGCACCTTCAGGACTACCCTCCTCCCGCTGCATGGCCATCGCATGCAACATCGCAGATGCCGATGCGGTGGATGCCATGGGCCTTGAAGTGGAGAAGCGCTACGGCCGGTGCGACATCCTGGTCAACAATGCCGGCACCAAGGCCATTCCCGTATCACTGGAAGATCTTCCTGTCGCCGACTGGGACAAGGTATTCAGCGTCAACGTGCGCGGCGCCTTCCTGTGCGCGAGGGTCGTGGCAAGAATGATGCTCGCCCGCGGATCGGGCTCCATCATCAACATTGCCTCCATCGGTGCGCAGATGCCCACGCGCATTGGTGGCTACGGACCCAGCAAGGCCGCCCTCATCGGGCTGACACGCCAGATGGCCGTCGAATGGGGGCCACGCGGCATCCGGGCCAATTCGGTCAGCCCCGGCCTGGTCAGGACGCCGATGTCCGAAGCCTTCTACAGCGACGTTCAACAGCACGACCTGCGCGTCGCCATGCTTCCGGCCCGCCGGATCGGCGTGCCGGAAGACATCGCAAGCGTCGTGGCCTTCCTGGCCACCGATGCCGCCGCCTTCGTGACCGGCCAGGACATCGTCGTCGATGGCGGCTACACCATTGCACCCCTGTTCAACGCACAACCCCAGTCCGCAGCTGCGGCCTATGCGCGCGGCGCGGGCGCGCCGAAAAACTGACGCAGAGCAACCTTCACTTCACACACCAACCCTATGGAGACAACCCCATGAAATTTCCCCGCTTGCTGATGGCCGTCCTGGCCGGCGCCATGAGCCTTTCCGCGAATGCGCAACAACCCATCGTTTTCACCAAGCCGATCACGCTGGTCGTGCCTTTCTCGCCTGGAGGTTCGACCGACCCGGCTGCCCGCGTGATCGCCCCGCGCCTGGCCAGGGAGCTCGGCCAGCCGGTGGTGGTCGAGAACAAGCCCGGTGCCGCAGGAGCCCTGGGGACCGCTTACGTGGCACGCTCCGCGCCGGACGGCTACACCGTCCTGCTCAATACCAACGTGGTCGCCATCCTTCCGCACACGCAGAAGAATCCCGGCTTCGACATGCGCACCGACATCGTGCCGGTGATGTTGATGGCGTCGGGCCCATTCACGCTGGCCGTCAACCCGGCACTGCCGGTCAACTCGGTGCAGGAACTCCTTGCCTACAGCAAGGCGAACCCCACCAAGCTGTTCTATGGCACCTCGGGCCCGGGCTCCACCCTTCACCTGCTGACCGAACTGCTGAAGAAGTCCTCAGGCCTGCAGATGACGCACGTGCCATACAAGGGCAATGGCCCTGTGGTGACAGCACTCATCGGCGGCGAGATCCAGGCTGCCTTCGATACCGTTCCCGGCTCCAAGGCCATGGCCGACGCCGGCCGGGTGCGGCTTCTGGCCGTGACCAGCGCCGAGCGCCACAGGTTGCTGCCCAACGTTCCCACACTGGCTGAGTCCGGCATCAAGGGCTTCGAGGCAGAGACCTCGGTCGGCATCTTCCTGCCCAAGGGCGCGTCGGATGCCATGGTGCAGCGCTACTACCAGGCGCTGGTCAAGGTGATGAATGACGACGACGTCAAGGCCAGGCTCAACGATATCGCCTTCCGCATTGTGGCCTCCACGCCGGAACAGTTCAGGAACCGCCTGGACGCGGAGTCCCGGCAGTGGGCCGAGGTCACGAAGAGTGCAGGCATCAAGCCGGAGTAAGCTTCAGGCGCTGCTGCCTTCTTCCCGCAAATACTCGAGCAGCTCGGCAACGGGCTGGCTCATCGCCAGGGCGTCGCGCACGCAGACATAGAACTGCCGCTCCGCCCAGTCGTCGTTCAGGCGCAGCAGCACCAGGCCCATGTCGTCCAGGTAGCGCCTGGCGATCAGCTCGGGAACAATGGCAATGCCCAGCCCCTCGCGGATCATCACGCAGCGCGTCTCGAAATTTGACACCTGCAGCTTGACGTTCGGAGGCCGCGAGATCGTCCGGTCGACCAGCTGGAGGAACGAGTCGAGCGAGTGGCGCGGGAAGTAACCCAGCAGGTCGTAGTCCAGCGCATCCTCCAGGAACAGCGACTTGCGATCGGCCAGCGCATGGTCGCGCCGCACCACCAGGCCAACGCGGTCGGTGCGGTAGCGGTAGGACACCACACCCGGTGCGAGGTAGGCGGCGTGGTAGATCCCGATGTCGGCATCGCCGTCCACGATCATGCGGGGAACATCGTAGCTGTGGCTCTCCAGCAGGTCCACCCGTACATCGGGCCGCGTTGCAAGGTACCGGGCGAGCGGGACAGGCAGGAACTGCAGGATGGTGGACGGGTTGGACGCCAGGCGTATCTTGGGCAGGCCGTCTGCGTCGAAACCGGCAATCGACTCTTCCACCATCTGCGCATTGCGAAGCAATGCCTTGGCCTGCCGGTACAGCAGTGAGCCGGCCGGCGTGGGCTCGACCCCCCGACCATGACGGTACAGCAAGGCCTTGCCGAAGCGCCGTTCAAGCTCGGCAATACGCTTGCTCACAGCCGAGGTGACGAGGTCGTTGCGCTCGGCGGCGCGCGAAAAGCTTGTCTCCTCCACGGCGGAGACGAAAATCTCCAGGTCGGCGGTGTTGATGCGTTTCATTCGTCCTGCTTCATTTGTCCTGCATGGCGCGGGCCGTCAGCGGCCTCAGCACCCGGCCACCCAGCCACGCCAGTACATTCTCCACCGTGTCAGTGAAGAAGCCCCTGAAAATCCCTTCGGTGGAAAAGCCCAGGTGAGGTGTGAGTACGACGTTGGGCAATACCGTCAACGGGTGACCCGGCGGCAAGGGCTCCTGGTCGAATACATCCAGGCCTGCGCCTGCGATGCGCTGCTCACGCAAGGCCTGCAGGAGCGCCGCCTCGTCCACCAGCGGGCCTCGCGCGGTGTTCACCAGCACCGCGCTGCGCTTCATCATGGCAAACTCTGCCGCGCCCACCAGGCCGCGCGTGCGCTCCCCCAGGATGACATGCAGGCTGATAAAGTCGCTGGTGCGAAACAGCTCCTCCCTGGTCACGTATCGCGCGCCGGCTTCGCTTGCGGCCCCGGCCGTGAGGTTCTGGCTCCATGCGACAACGTCCATGCCAAATGCCGCACCGATGGCCGCCATGCGCCGCCCGATCCGGCCCAGGCCGACGAGGCCCAGGCGCTGCCCATGCAAACCCAGCCCCACACGGCTGGCCCAGTGCCCCTGCCGCAACTGCGCATCGCAGGCGGCAATGGATCGCCCCGCAGCAATCATCAGCCCAAAGGCGAGCTCGGCCGTGGAATGCGCGCCGTCCTCCCGCGGGGTGGTATGCGAGACCGCAATGCCACGGGCCTCGCACGCGGCCAAGTCGATGGTGCGGTTCCACGGTCCGGTGGCCGCGACGTAGCGCAGTTTCGGCAGCGCCTCTATCAGTGAAGACGGCAGCGGCATGCGCTCGCGAACCAGGCAGAGGATGTCATAGGGGGCCAGAACTTCGGCCGCCTCGCCGGACACTGACAATGGGCGGTCAAAGACGTCGATGTCGCACTGCGCGCGGACATCCGACCAGTCGGCCAATGACAGCGCCAGGCGCTCGTGATCGTTGAGGATGGCCAGGCGGGGCCGCGGACGCGTCTGCTGCAAGGCAGCATCCGGCGAAAGTGATTCAGGTTTCAAGGCTCGTGTTCCTGTGCGGCACTGCGGGGGATGCGGTACCTGTGTAACCTGCATGTTAAGACAAGCCATCGTCCAAGACCATTGACTCCCATGACAGCCACCTGGAAACGCTTTTACTTTTCAAGACGCAACGCAGCCCTCTCACCGGAGCAGTTCCCGCAGCGATGGCGACAGCACGCCAGGCTCGGGGCCACCTTCCCGGATGGCATGAAGCGCCACACAAGGCTCAACTACGCGCTGGTGGACCAGGCATACAGCCCGGGCGGAGCGCGCCGGTACGATGGCATCGGCATCCTCTGGCTGGGAAGCCCGGCCATGATCGACTACGTCAATGAAGATCCGCTGTGCACGCCCACCATGCGGCGTGACGAGCTGTTCGTCTTCACCCAGCCTGTCTATGACTCGGCGATGCTGGTGGAAGAGCGCATCTGCAAACCGGGACCGCTGACGAAGTTTGCACTGCTGTGGTTCATCCGGCGCAGGGCAGGTGTCAGCGACGGTGACTTCGGCCAGGCATGTGAGGCCATTGGCCGGGCGCTCTCGGGTGCCGATGCTGCCGCGCCGGTCCGCCGTTGCGCATGGGGTACCGTGGTGCGTGAGCCCACCATTGATTTCGACAGCATGGTCGAGTTCTGGTTTGACTCACAGGAGGACGCGGTGGCCGCGTCGGGCAGCGCCGGGTTCAGGACCCAGGCTCTGGATCCACTGGGCTTTTCAATCGATGGCGAGGATGCGCAGGCCCTGTACCTTGTCGGCATATGCCACGAGCGGGTGACACCGCCCGCTTGAACTGCGGACCTGTCTCGGGAACGGTCGGGGCGGGATCGAATCGTTGACGCGCGCCCCGTTCGAGCTGACGTTCTGGAACAGGCCCTAGAACGGGATGTCGTCGTCCATGTCGTCAAAGCCGCTTGACGGCTTGGCCGGTGCCTGCGGGCGTGGTGCCGGTGCGGCTGACTGGCGCGGGGCTGCCGGCGGGCGCGAGTACCCTGCGCCAGCGCCGCCACCTTCTTCACCGCCGCCGGGGCCACCCATGCCTTCACGGCCGCCGAGCAGCTGCATTTCGGTGGCGATGATGTCGGTAGCCGATTTTTCGATGCCGTCCTTGTCCGTATATTTGCGGTAGCTCAGACGGCCCTCGACATAGATCGGGCGGCCCTTCTTGACGTACTCACCGACAATTTCGGCCAGGCGGTCGAAGAACGTGACGCGGTGCCACTGGGTGTCTTCCACGGTCTCACCGGTGTTCTTGTCCTTGCGCCGGCTGGTGGTTGCCACGCTGACGTTGGCAACGGCCTGGCCGGAAGGCAGGTAGCGGATTTCAGGGTCGCGGCCACAGTTGCCGACGAGGATGACTTTGTTGACGGATGCCATGGAGGATTCCTCGGAAAAATGGGTCTTGGTGTGTCTGGTGACTGTCTGGATTATGCGGCCTTGCGGCGGGTTCCCGGGATGGGTTGCATCGGCCATGCGACCACCAGCCACAGCACGATCGCCACTGTACAGGCGCCGAACAGACCGGTCGCACCCCAGGCCTTGACCAGGGTTCCGCCAAGCGCGCCGCCGGCGAAGAATCCGAGCGATTGCAAGGTATTGTAAAAACCCAGCGCAGCACCCCGCGCATGCGGCGGCGCAGCGCGAGATGCGATGCTGGGCTGGCTGGCTTCCAGCACGTTGGAGGCATAGAAAAACAGGAACAGCGCCAGCGACAGCGCCGCGATGCCCGGGCTGCCGGCTGCCAGCAGGGCCAGCCCCGCCTGCACCAGCGCAATCAGGCCCACGGCTCCCAGGAAGACGGCACGCAGGTAGCCGCGCCGCTCCAGGGGGAACAGCGTCAGCCCCATGACAATGAAAGAGCCGAACACCGCCGGCAGGTACACCCACCAATGGTGCTCCTTGGGCAGACCTGCATCGACCAGCATCGCCGGCACCGCAACCCACATGGCCAGCAGCACGGCGTGCAGGACGAACACGCCAAAATTCAGGCGCAGCGTGGGGACGTGGCGCAGCACTTCGGCAAGACTGCCTCGCGGCGGGTTCTTCTGCCTGGCCGGCTCCGGCGGCACCATCCAGATCACCACTGCAATACCGGTCAATGCCAGTGCCCCGGTGATGACAAACAGGCCGGACAGACCCACCCAGGCGGTCAGCAGCGGCGCAGCCACCAGTGACACGGCGAACATCAGGCCGATGCTGGCGCCGACCAGCGCCATCGCCTTGGTGCGGACTTCGTCCCGGGTCTGGTCAGCCAGCAGTGCAGTGACCACGGCCGACACTGCCCCTGCGCCCTGCAGTGAACGCCCGGCGATCAGGCCCGTCAAAGTGTCTGCCGCAGCGGCCAGGAAGCTGCCCGCTGCGAATACCAGCAGGCCGAACACGATCACGCGCTTGCGGCCCAGCCTGTCCGACGCCATGCCAAATGGCAGCTGCAGCGCGCCCTGGGTCAGGCCGTAGATGCCCATGGCAAGCCCGATCAGGGCGGGATCGTCGCCACCGGGGTATTTGTGCGCCTCCAATGCAAAGACCGGCAGCACCAGGAACAGGCCCAGCATGCGCAATGCGTAAATGAAGGCGAGGGTTCCGCTCGA
>CAZFKW010000004.1:25075-29558 GCA_964519795.1 uncultured Ramlibacter sp.
GGTCATGCTGAGGGCAGATTTTGCATCAGGGATGCCGACGCTGGGGGGGGCTGAGTGGGCTGGCACGCGGACATTGACTTCTGGAACAACTGCTGATTGTCCCATCAGGCATCAACAGGCAGCGCGAGCGTCCGCGCCAGGTCGTCAAAAAGTGCGCAATGGATGAAAAACGACCGCTGCGCCTCCGCGACAAGATCATTGGCCTGGGTCTCGCCAGCCCCGATCGCATCGAGACCCTCCCGTAGCGTCTGCGCCAGAGATGTGAGTTGCGAATGAGACCCGAAATCATAAAAGGCAGTGCCGGCATCAGTCGCGGAAAGCCGCAGGCTGCGCCGCACAACGCCTTGCAGAATCTGCCCGCCGTAGATGTCACCCAGGTAGCGAACATAGGCGTGGGATACCAGAAGCTCTGGACTCGACCGCGCAATACCGGCCAGTTCTTCTGCATAGAGCCGGCTCGCGGGCATTGCGCTGATCTCCGCTTCCCACAACGGTCCATGCAGCGCGCCGAGATCCTGGTGGAGTGCCGCCGTCCTGAACAGCGCGGGAAAAACGACAGGCCTGACCGCTGGCATCGCAACGTTCCGGACAAGTCCGCGCTCGAGTTCGCGGTAGATGGGCTCCAGGCTGCGAAGCAGCAGACAATAGCTACGGCAGTCGAGGCGGCCGGCCATCATGGCCCTCATGAACGGGGTCTGTTCTGCCTGCCTGTGAAGGCCGGAAGTTTCGGACCGCAACCGGTCGGCCAGTCGGGTGCTCATTGGCCAGCCACTACCTCAATTGAGGCAAAAAGTGTCACTTCCGTCATATCTCAGTCAAGTATGGCACAGGCCGAGAGCCCGTGACCAGGCCGGGCTCAGACTTGTCAGGGGACTCGATGCTCACGCAAGTACGCTCAAAGTGATGCCGGTCTATCATTGAGGGTTTCCCCCAGCACATCCATCCAGTGAATTCTTCCACCGACGGCAAATACCTGGCTGATGCTGACAAGGGCAAACCAGCAGCCCCCGTGACCACGCGCACGAACGCTTTCCCGGCCGCCGCAGATGCCGACGCGGCGCTGGAAGCCGCCCTGGAGGGCAAGTACCTGGCCCGGGCTCTCGCCGCCCAGCGCATCAGCATCCGCGGCGCGCGTACGCACAATCTCAAGAATATCGATCTGGACATCCCGCGCAACCAGCTCGTGGTGATCACCGGGCTGTCGGGCTCGGGCAAGTCGTCGCTGGCATTTGACACGCTCTATGCCGAGGGCCAGCGCCGCTATGTGGAAAGCCTGTCGGCCTATGCGCGGCAGTTTCTGCAGCTGATGGACAAGCCTGATGTTGACGTCATCGAGGGTCTGTCGCCCGCGATTTCCATCGAACAGAAGGCCACTTCGCATAACCCGCGCTCCACCGTCGGCACGGTCACCGAGATCCACGACTACCTGCGCCTGCTGTATGCGCGCGCCGGCACACCGTACTGCCCTGACCATGACTTGCCGCTGCAATCGCAGACCGTTTCCCAGATGGTGGACGCCGTGCTGGCCTTGCCCGAAGACACGAAAATCATGCTGCTGGCGCCCTTGGCGCGCGACCGCAAGGGCGAGTTTGTGGAAGTGTTTGCGGAAATGCAGGCGGCCGGCTATGTGCGTTTTCGCGTCGATGGTGAATCGTATGAGTTTGACGAACTGCCCAAGCTCAAGAAGACCGAAAAACACGATATTGATGTGGTGATCGACCGGGTCAAGGTGCGACCGGACCTGACGCAGCGCCTGGCCGAAAGCTTCGAGGCCTCACTGCGGCTGGCCAATGGCCGCGCGATTGCGCTGGAAATGGACACCGGCAAGGAGCATCTCTACAACGCGAAATTCTCCTGCCCTGTCTGCGACTATTCATTGAGCGAGCTGGAGCCGCGCCTGTTCTCGTTCAACTCACCTGCGGGGGCGTGCCCGAGCTGCGACGGCCTGGGCTCCCAGGAGTTCTTCGACCCCTCGCGTGTGGTGGCCTTCCCCTCGCTGAGCCTGGCCAGCGGAGCCATCAAGGGCTGGGACAGACGCAATGGCTACTACTTTGCGCTGCTGGAGAGCCTGGCAAAGCACTACAGATTCAACATCGAGCAGGCGTTTGAAGACCTGGCCCTGCCAGTGCAGAACGCCGTGCTCTATGGCTCGGGTGACGAGGAGATCAAGTTCAGCTACGTCATGGATTCGGGCAACTTCGCCGGGAAAAAGGTGAACAGGAAGCATCCGTTTGAGGGCGTGATACCGAACATGCAGCGGCGCTACCGCGAGACCGACTCGGTGCTCGTACGTGAAGACCTGGCCCGTTACCGCAGCACCCAGCCCTGTACCGACTGCGGCGGCACACGGCTGCGCCGCGAGGCGCGCTTCGTGCGCATTGGCGAAGGCGCGCAGGCCCGGGCCATTTATGAAATCAGCCATGCCACGCTGAAGGACAGCTTCGAGTATTTCAACACCCTGACCCTGCATGGGGCCAAGGCCGAGATTGCCGACAAGGTGGTGCGTGAGATCGGCTCACGCCTGAAATTCCTCAACGATGTGGGCCTGAACTACCTGAGCCTGGACCGCAGTGCCGAGACGCTGTCGGGCGGTGAGGCACAACGCATCCGCCTGGCCTCCCAGATCGGCTCGGGCCTGACGGGCGTGATGTACGTGCTGGACGAACCGAGCATCGGCCTGCACCAGCGCGACAACGACCGCCTGATCGGCACGCTGCGCCACCTGCGCGATATCGGCAACAGTGTGCTCGTGGTCGAGCATGACGAGGACATGATCCGCGCGGCCGACCATGTGATCGACATGGGGCTCGGGGCCGGCGTGCATGGCGGGCGCGTGATTGCGCAGGGCACATTTGAACAGGTGCAGGGCAACACAGAGTCGCTGACCGGCAAGTACCTCGCCGGCACGTTGAAGATTGAGGTACCCAGGAAGCGCAACGCCTGGCTGCCCGGAAAGACTGATGAGGCGGATGCACCGCGTGCGGTGGCGGCAGGCTCAGCCCTGGCGGGGAAGTCGCCCGGCGCAGCGAAGACGCGTGCCGGATTGCAGAAGCTCAGCATCATCGGAGCCACCGGCAACAACCTCAAGAGCGTCAGCGTGGACTTCCCGGTCGGCCTGCTGACCTGCGTGACCGGCGTCTCCGGCTCGGGCAAGTCCACCCTGGTGAATGACACGCTGTATGCTGCTGTGGCACGGCAGATTTACCGCGCACATGATGAGCCTGCCGCACACGAGTCGATCGAGGGCATCGAGCATTTCGACAAGGTCATCAATGTGGACCAGTCGCCCATCGGCCGCACGCCACGCAGCAACCCGGCCACCTACACCGGCCTGTTCACGCCCATCCGCGAACTGATGGCCGAGACCAACACCGCGCGCGAACGCGGCTATGGCCCGGGGCGCTTCAGCTTCAACGTGGCGGGCGGCCGCTGCGAGGCTTGCCAGGGCGACGGCATGGTCAAGGTGGAGATGCACTTTTTGCCGGACGTGTATGTGCCTTGCGACGTCTGCCACGGCCAGCGCTACAACCGCGAAACGCTGGAAGTGCTGTGGAAGGGCAAGAACATCGCGCAGATCCTGGACATGACAGTCGAGGCCGCGCATGAGTTCCTGAAAGCCGTGCCCAACATCGCGCGCAAGCTGCAGACCCTG
The DNA here is from genome assembly GCA_964519795.1 of uncultured Ramlibacter sp. GTDB lineage: Bacteria > Pseudomonadota > Gammaproteobacteria > Burkholderiales > Burkholderiaceae_C > JACMQX01. The sequence continues at coordinate 28,728 of CAZFKW010000004.1, forward strand.
CTGGATGTGGGCCTGTCCTACATCAAGCTCGGCCAGGCCGCCACCACGCTGTCCGGCGGCGAGGCGCAGCGCGTCAAGCTGGCGCTGGAGCTGTCCAAGCGCGACACCGGCCGCACCCTGTACATCCTGGACGAGCCGACCACCGGCCTTCACTTTGCCGACATCGACCTGCTGCTGCGGGTGCTGCACCAGCTGCGCGATGCGGGCAACACCATCGTCGTCATCGAGCACAACCTGGACGTCATCAAGACCGCCGACTGGCTCATCGACATGGGTCCCGAAGGCGGCGCAGGCGGCGGGCAGGTGGTGGGCATTGGCACGCCGGAGGCGTTGGCCGCCAACCCGGCGAGCTACACGGGGCACTACCTCAAGCGGTTGTTGGGTTGAAGACTGCGCAGCACACCGGTCCACAGGACCCTGAAGCATGAGTGTTGCGCGTCAACGCCTGAGCGGCACTGACCTGATGGCGGCCCTGGGCGTCGTGGTGATCTGGGGCCTGAACTTCGTCGCCATGAAGTTTGCGCTGCGCGACTTCACGCCTTTCCAGCTGGGCGCGGCGCGGTATGTGTTTGCGGTGTTGCCGCTGGTGTTCATCTTCAAACCGCCGAAAGTGGCGTGGAAGTGGGTCGTGCTGTATGGCCTGTTTCAGGGTGTGGGTCAGTTCGGCTTCCTGTTCAGCGCGCTGCAGGTGGGCATGACGGCGGCGCTGGCGTCGGTGCTGATGCAGACACAGGTCTTCTTCACCGCGCTGTTCGGCTTTTTTCTGCTGCACGAGAAGATGAGCCGGCCGCTCATGGGCGGCCTTGCCCTGGCGGCGCTGGGCCTGATGTG
>CAZFKW010000004.1:29568-30539 GCA_964519795.1 uncultured Ramlibacter sp.
CGTTGTCGCGGGCGGCGGGCTGGCCGGCGCAGTCACGGGATGGGGCTTTGCGCTGAACCTGGGCGCTGCCTGCATGTGGGCGGCGTCCAACATCGTCGCGCGCAAGGCGCAGCAATCAAGCGCGGGCTTCGATGCAGTGGCATTTGTGGTGTGGAGCAGCCTGGTGCCGATTGTTCCATTCGTCCTGTTCACGCTGCTGTTTGATGCAGAGGCCGCGCGTTGGCAATGGACCTCGGCGCCCCTGAGTGGGTGGCTTTCTGTGGCCTTTCTCGGATGGATTGCGACGATTGCCGCCTATGCGATGTGGACCGGGCTGCTCAAGCGGCACGCGGCAAACCGTGTGGCCCCGTTCAGCCTGGGGGTGCCCGTGGTCGGCTTGACTGCCGGGGTGTGGGCGCTTGGCGAAAGCATCACCGGCTGGCAGTGGGCGGGCATAGCGCTGGTGGTGGCCGCGCTGGCGTGTGTGATGTTCGGGGGGCGGCGTTTCAGGCGATCTGCTGCCTCTTGAGACATCTCATCGGGGTTGTCGGCTCCTGCTTTTCCTGTGGCGAAGGTGCACGCTCGTTCAACACCGCGTTACCCCGGGATCAGGCCCTCGCCGCCTGCAATACATCCCGCGTCTTCAACGCTTCGCGGCGCGCAGCCAGCGCAAACCCTTCACCTTCCGACGCATAAAGAATTGACCGTGACGAGTTCACTATGATCGGGCCGTCTTCGCGCCAGCCGGCCTTGACGGTGGCGACGGCATCGCCGCCCTGCGCACCGACGCCGGGGATCAGCAGGGGCAGTGTGGGTGCGATGCTGCGCACACGCTCGATCTCGGCCGGGTAGGTGGCGCCCACCACCAGGCCCAACTGGCCATTGAGGTTCCACGGACCTTGCGCCAGCCTTGCCACATGCTCGTACAACAGGGGCTCGCCGGGCACGGACGAGAGGCGCTGGTTCTGCAGGTCGTCGCCGCCGGGGTTGGA
>CAZFKW010000005.1:0-6970 GCA_964519795.1 uncultured Ramlibacter sp.
CAGGTGCGCAGGCTGAAATACTGGTTGGCCACCTCGGCCGCAACGGACACGCGCGCGTCGTGCCACAAGGCCTGCGCGCCCACCAGCCTGGCCTGCGCGGCATCGGAGGCGAAGCGGTTGCCGCCGAAGAGGTCAATCTCCCACCCGGCCTGCAAACCGCCTTGAAGGGTGGTGGCGGCCATGGGCGGCACGGTGGACGGCGACACGCCCCGGTTGGCATTGGCCGATGCATCAAGCGTCGGGAGCAGCGCGGCGCCTGCGGAGGTGCGCGCGGCCCGCGCCTGCACGATGCGCGAGCGCGCCGCGGCGATGGTCGGATTCACGGCCTGTGCGGCATCGATCAGCTGAACCAGCAACGGGTCATTGAGCGCCTGCCACCACTGCGAAAGATTCCCCAGCGAGCCGCCATGCGGAAGCGGAGCCTGCCATTGCGCGGGAGGGGTGACGTCGGCGGTACGGGGTGGAGGTGAGGTGGCGCAGGACGCGAGCCACAAGGGCGCACAGCACGCTGCGATCAGGCGGAGTCTTCTCATACGGCTACTTTCTTCCCTGGGTGGGGGGCGAGCGCAAGATTCACGCTTGTGGCGTTCTCGGGGTGCGGGCTTGCGGATTGGGGAATTTACCACTGCGCCGCAAAGGCGTTTGAGGCAAATCTGTCAGGATTGGGGAATATTTTCCCCGGGCTCAGGCCCCAAACACTGCAGTCCACACTGCCAGCACCGCGTCGCGCTCAGCCTGCAGCTGAGGCAGCATCACGTGGGTTGGTGCTTCGTTGAGCCTTGCCTCATGTTGCACCCGCCGCAGCACGCGGTAAGCGGCAGCCGCTGCATTGCCAGCGCCCGCAGGCAGCAGGCCCGCTGCTTCTGCACGCTGCAGCAGCGCAATGTTGCCGACATTGTCGACGAGCTCGCGATGGATGCCGGAGCACGACAGCACCAGGAACTGCACCGCGAACTCGGCATCGACCATGCCGCCGGGGCTGTGCTTCACGTCGAACCTGCCCTCCTTGACAGGATGGGCCGCGCGCACCTTGTCACGCATCGCCACGATCTGGTTGCGCAGCTGGGTCGCATCGCGAGGTGCGGCAATGACGGCCTGCCGCACGGAATCAAACCGCGCCCGCAGCGGCTCATGGCCAAGCACGAAGCGTGCGCGTGTCATGGCCTGGTGTTCCCAGGTCCAGGCGGTGTTGCTGCCGCGCTGCTGCTGGTAGTTGGCGTAGGAGTCGAAGGTGGTGATCAGCAGGCCGGAATTGCCGTTGGGCCGCAGCGCGGTGTCGATCTCGAACAGGTCGCCCTCGGCAGTCTTCACCGTGAGCCAGTTGATGAGCTTGCGGACGAAGGCGGCATAGGCCTCAGGGGCGCGCTCATCGTCGTCGTCATGGACAAAGACGATGTCCAGGTCGCTGCCGTAGCCCAGTTCCTTGCCGCCCAGCTTGCCGTAGCCGATGATGGCAAACTGCGGCTCCTCGCGGTGCCGCGTTTTCACGCGTTCCCAGCACCATGCCGCAGTGATGCGCAGCACCGAGTCGGCCAGGGCGCTCAGGTCATCCGCCACCTGCTCGACAGTCAGGCGGCCTTCCACGTCACGCGCCAGCGTGCGGAACAGTTCGGCGTGGTGGGCGCGGCGCAGCAGGTTCAGCAGCGCCTCGTCGTCATCCTCGCCCGTGCGCATGAGCGCGGCCCGCCGCTGCGTGAGTTCGCGCTCGAAGTCAGCGGCCACGAAGCGCTCGCCCACCATCGCGTCGTTGGCCAGCTCGTCGATCACGCCCGGGTGTTTCAGCAGGTACTTTGCCGGCCACTTCGCAGCACCCAGCAGCCTCAGCAGCCGCTCATGCACAGAGGGCCTTTCCAGCAGCAGGGCCAGGTAGCTCTCGCGGCGCAGCAGCGGCTCGATCCAGTCGGCGATGCGGACGGCGGCCTCTTCAGGCACGCGGCCTTCATCCAGCCATTCGCCGGTGCGCTGCACCAGCCGGACCAGCCGGTTGCGCGCGTCCTCCCGCAGCGCCAGCACGCGCGGGTGCTCCCGCCAGCGCACGACGCGCTCACGGAAGCGCTCGGGCAGGTGCTCCAGGAGGTCATCCATTTCGGGGGCCGGTGCCCTGCCGGACTTCGGGCCTGCGCAGCCGCTGCACTCCTTCTTGCCAGCGCCGCGCAGCAGCGTGTCAAACTCCTGCGCCACCAGCTCGCGGTGTGAATCCAGCTCGCTCAGGAAGGGGCAGCAGTTGGCGTAGCCCATGGTGTGGGCTATCCAGGCCAGGTCTTCATCGTTCGTGGGCAGCACATGGGTCTGCTGGTCGTCCAGATACTGGATGCGGTGCTCCACGCGGCGCAGGAACTCATAGGCCCTGGCCAGTGCATCGGCTGTGGCCAGGGGCATCAGCCCGGCACGGGCCACGCGCTGCAGGGCGTCCAGCGTGGGCCGGGTGCGCAGCTCGGGGAACTGGCCGCCGCGCACCACCTGCAGCAGCTGCACCGTGAACTCGATCTCGCGGATGCCGCCACGCGAGAGCTTGACGTCATTGGCACGCTCGGGGTGCCCGGCGCTGCGCCGCGCGGCATGATCGCGGATCTGCTTGTGCAGCACCCGCAGCGAATCGAACACGTTGTAGTCAAGGTAACGGCGGAACACAAAAGGCAGGACGGCGCCGCGCAGTCCCTGGGCATTGCCGCTGTCGATGCAGCAGCGTGGCGCGACGACGCGGCTCTTGAGCCAGGCAAAGCGCTCCCATTCGCGGCCCTGCACCTGGAAGTACTCTTCGAGCGCGCCCAGCGACACTGCCGGCGGCCCGGAGTTGCCATTGGGCCGCAGGGCCAGGTCCACCCGGAACACAAAGCCGTGCTCGGTGGTGTCGCCCATCAGGCTGAATATGGTCTTGACGGCTTTGCCGAAATATTCGTGGTTGGAGATGCGGCTGCGCGCGGCGTTGTCCGGCGTGCCGGCCGTCTCGCCGTCCTGGTCGTAGACATAGATGAGGTCGATGTCGCTGGACACATTGAGCTCGCGGGCGCCGAGCTTGCCCATGCCCACGATCCACAGTTGCGCGCGCTGGCCGTCTTCACCCATGGGTGCGCCGTGAAGGGCGTCGAGCTCAAGGCAGGCCTGCGTGCAGGCTGCGTCAAGCGCGAATTCGGCCAGCTCGGTGACGGCAGTGGTCACCACCTTGAGCGGCGCCTGGTGATCGCAGTCCAGGCTGACCAGGCGCTCCATCACGAGCTGGCGCAGGATGCGCAGTGCCGTGCCGGTGTCCATGCCTCTTGCCCTCAAGGCCTCGAACACCGCAGCCATGGTGGCCTTGACGGGAGGCCCTTCGGCCAGCAGGGGCAGTTCTGCGGCATAGCGGCGGCGCAGCCGCTGTACGAAGCGGGAGCCGGATGACGGCGGGGCCACGACACCCATGGGGGTGGCTGCGGCAGGATGACCCGGAATGCGCGGCGCCACCGGCGTGGCACCGGGACCGCCATTTAACAAAACTTCACTGTCTTGCATCGAACCCACCTGACCGCTGCGGGTCATAATTCCTGCCACATCCCCGTAACCGATGAACGACTCGCCCCCACCTTCCCGTCGCGTGATCCGGACTACCGCCGTTGCAGTGCGATGGGTTTTCAAGCTGCTCCTGGTGATGCTGCTCGTCTTCACTGCAGCATGGGGGGCGCTTCATTTGTGGATTGTGCCGCGAATCGCGGACTTCCGCCCGCAGCTGGAAATCCAGGCCGGCAAGGTTCTGGGGGTACCAGTGCGCATCGGCACAATCACGGCGCAGTCGGAGGGACTCATCCCGTCGTTCGAGCTGATCAATGTGGCCCTGCTTGACCCACAGGGGCGCGAGGCGCTACAACTGCCCAGGGTCGTGGCCGCGCTTTCCCCGCAGTCAGTCTGGAACCTCGGCTTTGACCAGCTGTATCTTGACAGGCCTTTCCTGGATGTCCGGGGCGGCGGACTGGTTCTTCTCTCAGACCGAGTTTGTCATCAGCAGGGGCACCGTGCGCTGGACCGACGAGGCGCGCGCCGTGGAGCCGTTGACGCTCACCGATGTGGACATGGTTCTGCGCAATTCGGCCTGGCGCCACAATATGCGGCTCGATGCCACGCCGCCGGCCGGCTGGGGTGACCGATTCACGCTGCGCGGCATGTTCCGCCAGCCGCTGCTGTCCACGCGCAATGGCCAATGGGAGCAGTGGGACGGCCAGCTCTATGGCGAGTTCACCCGCATCGATGTTTCCGCCCTGAGGCGCTACGCCGACCTCGGGGTGGAAGTGAGCAACGGCGCGCTGCGCGTCTGGGCGGACCTGCGCAATGGCCGGCTGACCGGGGGCCTGGCCGATGTCGCGCTGGCCGAAGTGACGGCGACGCTCGGGCAGGAGTTGCAGCCGCTTGCCCTGCAATCCGTCGCCGGGCGGCTGGGGGGCAAGCTGCTGGCCGGCGGCTTCGAGTTCACGACCGAAGGCCTGCAGTTCCAGACCCGCGAGGGTCTGCGCTGGCCGGGCGGCAACGTTTCCGTGCGCTACACAGAGGCGGAGGGCCAGACTCCGGCGCAGGGTGACATCAAGGCCGACAGGCTTGACCTGGCGGCAGTGGCGCAACTGGCGCAGCGCCTCCCCCTGGGCACCGCGACGCATGCTGCAATGAAGGCATACGCGCCCAAAGGCCTGGTGGAAGCCGTGCAGGCCAACTGGAAGGGTGCGCCCGGCGCGATGCAGTTCCAGGCCAAAGGGCGGGTGGTGCAACTGGAGGTGGCGGCGCGCCATGCGGCCATGCGAAGCGACCTCAACCCGCCGCGCGAGGCTGCCGGCACGCCGGGCATCAAGGGCGCGGCCATCGACTTTGACATCACGCATTCGGGTGGCAACCTGAAGCTGGCCATGCACAACGGCTCTCTCGAATTCCCGGGAGTGTTCGAGGAACCCGTCATTCCGGTTGAGCAATTGAAGGCCGATGCGCAGTGGCAGATTGATGGCGACAAGCTGAGCATTGACATTCCGTCGCTCAGCTTCTCCAATGCAGATGCCACCGGAGAAGTCCAGGCCAGGTGGCGCACCAGCGACCCTGCGCAGTCATCCGGAAGGGGGCGCTTTCCGGGCGTTCTGGACCTGCAGGGCAGCATGAGCCGGGCAGCCGGCACACGCGTGCATCGCTACCTGCCGCAGAGCATTTCGAAGGAAGTGCGCGACTATGTGCGCAATGCCGTTGTCAGGGGCGATGCCGCCAACGTGAAGTTCCGGGTCAAGGGCGACCTGCACGACATGCCATTTGCCGACCCCCGGCTGGGTGAGTTCCGCATTGCCACAGACGTCAGCAACGTCACGCTGGCCTATGTGCCGCGCAGTATCCAGCCGCGCGACGCACGTGATTGGCCCGCCTTGCAGCAACTCGCAGGCTTGCTGGTGTTCGAGCGACAGGGTATGCGCGTGTCGGGTGCAAGCTCGCGCATGGCGGGAGCGCCAGGACTGCAATTCAGCAGGATTGACGCCGAGATTCCCGACCTTGCCCGCACCACGGTGCTCGTGCGCGCGGACGGGCGTGGCCCGCTCGGTGAAGTGCTGGGCATGGTGAAGGCCTCGCCTCTGGGGGACATGGCCGGGCCGGCACTCGCAACGGCCACCGCCAACGGCAATGCCGAGTACAGCCTGATCCTCAACCTGCCGGTTGCCACCATTGACAAGTCGCGAGTGCAGGGCAGCATCACACTGGCCGGCAATGACCTGCAGATCTCGCCGGCCACGCCGGTGCTCGGTCGCGCCCGGGGGGTCGTCACCTTTACCGAGACCGGCTTCGGGGTCACAGGCGGCCAGGCACGCATGCTGGGTGGCGACATGCGGCTGGAGGGCGGCACGCGCACCGTGCCTGGCGTACCTGGAGAAACCACGACCGTCCTGCGGGCGCAGGGCAACCTCACGGCTGACGGGCTCAAACAGGCACAGGAGCTGGGCTTCCTCTCCCGTATTGCGCAGAACGCCACGGGCGCCACCAGCTATGCCGCCGTGCTGGGTGTGCGGCGCGGTGTGCCGGAGTTGATGGTGACCAGCAATCTCCAGGGCCTTGCGTTGAACCTGCCCGCGCCATTCAACAAGACGGCCGAGAGTGTGTTGCCCCTGCGCTTTGAGAACACGCTCGTGCGCGAGTCGCTGGCTGCGGCGGCCCTGCAGGACCAGCTGCTGCTGGAGCTTGGGCGCGTCGTGTCCATCAACTACGTGCGCGACCTCTCGGGCGCCGACGCGCGGGTGGTTCGGGGCGGCATTGGCGTGGGCCTGCTGCCTGGTGAGTCTGCGCCGGCGCCCGAAGAAGGCGTGGTGGCCAATGTCAACCTCGCCAGCGTGAACCTTGACGCATGGGAGAAGTTGCTGTCGGGCGCCACCGGGGCCAGCATGGCCGCCGCAGTCGCAGAGCCGCGCAGCGCAGGGCGGACCGCCGGGGCAGGCGCCGCCGCAGCCTTGAGCTACCTTCCCACGAGCATGGCCATCCGCGCAAGGGAACTCACCATGGAGGGGCGGACGCTGCACAACGTGGTTGTGGGCGGCTCGCGCGAAGGCCTGGTCTGGCGCGCCAACGTGGACGCCACCGAACTGAACGGCTATGTCGAATACCGCCAGCCATCGGGCGCAGGGGCCGGCAGGCTGTATGCGCGGCTGGCGCGGCTGACAGTTGCGCCGGGCAGCGCTACCGATGTGGAGTCGCTGCTCAACGAGCAGCCGGCCAACATTCCCGCGCTGGACATCGTGGTGGACGACCTGGAGCTGCGCGGGCGCAAGATGGGCCGCGTCGAAGTGGAAGCCATCAACCGGGGTCCTGGCGCCGTATCGCGGGAGGGCGGTGTCCGCGAGTGGCGGCTCAACAAGCTCAATGTCACCCTCCCCGAGGCGTCGTTTTCCGCTACCGGGAACTGGGCTGCGATCAATGCACAGGCGGCTGAGCCAGGCGGCCCGCGCCCTGCACGCGTTCAGGGCGAGCAGCGCCGCACGGTCATGAA